>CAZZAK010000011.1:0-16778 GCA_964652515.1 uncultured Clostridium sp.
AAAGAAATGGTTATGAAAAGATGTTTAAAAGTGATGTTAAAAAACATATTGATGCTATTAGTTCTAAATATATTATTCCAGGAGTAACTTCAGGACAGGCTATAATGTTTTTACCGGCCGAAGCTATATTTGCGGAGATTAATGCTTATCATAACGATTTAGTTGAATATGCATACAAAAAGAATGTTTGGATTACTAGTCCTACTACTTTAATATCTAGTTTAACTACTGTAGAACTTATATTAAAAAATATGGAAAGAGATAAGTATGCTAGAGTTATTCATGATGAACTTAATAAATTAGGAGTAGAATTTTCTAGGTATAGAGAAAGATGGGATAAATTATCTAGAAGTATAGAAACAGTAAATAAAGATATAGAAAGTATTAATGTTACAACAGAAAAGATTACTAAGAGATTTGATTCAATTAGTGATGTTAATATCGAGAATAAGGATTTAATAGAATAATAAAATACGGATTATTAGAATACACTTAATTAGGTGAATTTGATGATCCGTATTTTTTTCTTTTTGATTGGATTTGGTATTATGACAATTGGTTTTGTTTATATTGTTATGTATTTAAATTTATTAAGTATTGGGTATAATTTTTCTGATTATGTAAATTTTATTAGAGTAAGATTTGAATGCTATTTTACTATTATTGGATTTTTTATAATAAATATATCTTTATATAAGAGGAGAATACGATGAAATACATTTATGATATTACGTTGAATCTTCATCATGAATATTATGATTTTTATGAGTGGAGTATTTACGACAAGATAATTAATATTAAGAAGATACCAATATTTAGGGTAAGTAGTGAGGATTATCTTAGTATTAAATATAATGATGTGATTATTAAAAATAATTTGGGTAATTTAATTTTAATTACTAATACTTTGGAAGTTATGGGTGTATTATTTCAAAAAGGTAAGGTTATTAAAAGGAGTTCTTTACTAATTAATGAAGGGGACAAAATATTAGATTCTGTTCAGAATATGTCTGTTACTAAGATAATTTTTGAAAAAAATGTTTATAGGAAGAGGGTAATTGTAGATAGGAGTAATATAGAAAAAAGGAAATATATTGATGCTTTTTTAAAGAGAATAGATGAATTTGATGAATACTTGCTTAAATATATTTATTATGATTTATATGAAAAAGAAGATAATATAGAGAAGATATGTTCTATACTTAAAAATAGAGTAGATATTAATAGGTTTTATGATGTACTTATAAATATAGAAAAATAAAAAGATGATTTCATCTTTTTATTTATATGTATTAGCATATACTTCATATTTGCTTTCTAAATCAGTATCTTTAAATATTAATCCTTTTTCTTTTCTTAATGAAATTAATGCTTTATAGTATAAATTAGCATCAGCATTTTTCTTTTCAGAAGCTAATGCTTCGATAATTTCATTTTTTATGTCTTTCAATTCTGGTTTATCTTTTTCGTCTATTTTATAGATGATATGATATCCATATGATGTTAATACTGGAGTAGTACTATATGTATCTTTTTTTAGATTTCTCATTTCTTTTACATAAGCAGTTTCTAGTGAAGCATTAAATGCTTGATAACCTAATTCTTCAACAGTAATTTTATCTTTGTATTCTTCAGTAACTTCTTCCCATTTTTTTCCGTCATTTAATTTTTTAATTATCTCGTTAGCTAATTCTTTAGCTTCAGAATCTTTTAAGCCATTTTCTTCGTCGATGGCTACTAAAATGTGTTTAGTATCAATGTCTCCGACAACTTCTTTATCATAATATTTTTCAATATCTTTATCTGTTATTAATTCTTTGACATATTCATCAAAGTATTTGTTTCTACGATAATCTAATTTTAAACTTTCAATGAATTCAGATTTAGAATTAAATCCATTTTTAGATAAAAATTCACTTTCAGAATATCCATAGTATTGTTCATACATTTTAAAGTAATATTCAGCACTTTCATTTGTTTCCTTTTTCATTTCGTCTGTTTCAGGATACATTTCATTTAAAATGATTTTATCAATACTGTTAATTAGATGAGTAGCTCCAAATAATGATTTCATATCTGCATATAAATTATCTGCTGTATATGTGACTTTGTTGACGGTTAAAATGGCTTCTTCACCATTTTTTAATTTGGCTATTCTTTTTGGCCATATTAATAATACTATCAGAATTGTAATTAGTATACCTGCTAGGAACGGATAAGCTATTCTTCTGAATCCCTCATAATTAACACTCATTGTGTTAGTCAAATTATTTTTCTTTTCTTTTTTATTCTTTTTAATTTCTTCATTTTTTTTGTTGTTATCTTTTTTCATCTTTACTTTCCTTTCTAAATACAATTAATATAATAACAAAAAAATAAAGAAAAGACAATACTTTTAATTCAAATATAATTAATGATAATATCATTCACACTTTTATATATTTGCCATAAAATAATGTAGAACTTATGAAAAAAGGAGGAAAAAACATGGGAAACTGTGGAACTTGTGGAACAGGATCTGGAGCTGCTATTGTATTAGTATTATTCATTTTATTAATTATTATCCTAGGAGCTTGGATATAGAATAGGGGAGAGTGTTTATGACATCTTTAGGAGATTGTGGTTCTAATAATGGCTATTTACTTGTGTTAGTAATATTTATATTATTAGCTGTTATATTAGGATCATGTTTCATATAAAAAAGAACTAATTTTAGTTCTTTTTGATTTTATTATATATATCTTCTATGTCAGAAAGTTCATTATTTTTGTATTTGGGAATTAAATGCATATGATAATGTTTTATTTCTTGATAACATCCGTTGTTTTGAACTATTCTTATTCCTTCTGGATTTAATTTGCTATCTAATAAATTATATATATATTTAGATGCTTTAACTATTTCATATAATTCTTTTTCTGGAATATCTTTTAGATCTTTATAATGATTTTTAGGAATAATAATTGTGTGACCATCTCCTAGTGGGTTAATGTCAAGAAAACATTTGACATATTCGTTTTCATATATTGTATACGCTGGTATTTCTTCTTTAACTATTTTACAAAAAATACAATTCATTTTTATCACCAATTTAATTTTATCAAAATAATTATATTATTTCAACTTTAATTTTATGATTAACCTTGTAATATTTTTTAGAAAATGTTATTATTAATATAGTTAAGATATGGGGTATTGAAATATGAAAAAGAGAAAAGTGCTTATATTAATATTAATTATTGTTTTTATAGCATTATTAGTAGCTGGTAGTTCTTATGCATTTTGGATATGGGAATCGCAGCAGAATACCAATGTGTCATTTACTTTGACTAGAGATTTTTCTTGTTCAGGCGATGGTGGTGGAAATATAACTAGTAATGATATAGAATTACAGCCAACTTCTTGTACGGATACAAGTCATGCTATAGTTAGAAAAATCGATGTAAGTGTGATTAATAATACTAATAGAAATATTAATTTAGAATTATGGTTAAATGTTAATAATTTAGATTCACAGTTAGCTGATAGTGATAATTTTAAATGGGCAATTGGAACTAGTCCTTCAAGCTGTACGAACAATGTAATAACTAGTGGTAATTTTAAACATAAAACTATGGGAGATAAAGTCTATTTGACTAGTGTTTATTCAGATTGGGGAATTCCAAATGCTACTTATTATTTATATATTTGGCTTGATTCGGAAGAGGAAGATGCTGAAACGGCTGGGAGAAGTTTTAATTTTTCACTAGATGGTGAGTGTTCAAATGGCAATATGCCTAATAAACCATTTGTTGAAGATACTGGTTTAATTCCTGTCAAAATATCTGATTCTGGTGATGAAGTTTATGCTATAAATAAGGATGATTCCGAATGGTATGATTATGCTAATAAAAAGTGGGCCAATGCAGTATTGACCACTTCTAGTAATAGGAGTACTTATCAGAATGTAGCTAATGGAAATCAGGTTCAAATATCTACTAATGAAATATTAGCATATTATGTATGGATACCTAGATATTCATATAAAGTTTGGCAATATAGTGGAGTTGCTTCAACAAATAATGATAGAGAAATAGAAATTAAGTTTGTTAGCCCAAATGTGAAAGAATTGGCCAGTGAAAATGGAGATTGGTATACTCACCCAGCATTTACTTTTGGAGATACTGAATTATCTGGTATTTGGGTTGGTAAGTTTGAGACTAGTCATAATACATTATCAGGTACTACTACATTAAATAATCTAGGGTGTACAGGATCCAGTTGTTCTAATTATACGGGGTTAAGAATATTACCTAGTCAAGTCGCTTTAACATATAATAATGTATCAAATTTCTTTTATGCAGGTTTATCGATGAACCAACTTAATAATCCATTTGGTTTAGATAAAGATTATGTTAATTCACATATGATAAAGAATTCTGAGTGGGGAGCTGTAGCATATTTATCACATTCTAGATATGGTAAGGTTGGAGATATAGAATTAAATACTTATCAAAGAAATAGTAATTTGACTGGATGCGGTTCTCCTGGATTATATAATTGTTCTAATCAGTATGGTGCTGTTTCAACGGGAATTTATCCCCAGTCCACAACTGGTAATGTAACAGGAATATTTGATATGTCTGGTGGTATGATTGAATATATGATGGGAAATTTTAATGATAATATTGGTAGTAGTGGTTTTGTATCTTTACCTGATGAGAAATACTACGATAAGTATTCTAATCCACCGTTTGTTGCTAATAATGGGGAAACAAATATTTCTACATGTAATTTATTAGTATGTGGTGGTCATGCACTCAATGAAACAAGAACTTGGTATACTGATAATGCAATTTTTTTTAAAAGTAATGAGACACGTTACGTTTGGCTAATTAGGGGACGTTATTATGGATATTCTCCTAGAACTGGTATATTTGTTATGAATATTATGACTGGTGATTCAAGCAATGAAATTGCGTTTCGTTCAGTATTAGTTGAAAATACTTCAAATGAGGAAGATATAAAGTAAATATTTTAGTTTGTTCTTGATTTTTGATAATATAAATGATATTATTTATTATATAGAGTAAGGAGATGTAATATGAATAATGATGAAAATAGAAATAGAAACATATTTTATGTAGTGGTAGCGATTGCTACGTTAATAGTGGCTATAGTAGGTGCTACATTAGCATACTTTTCAGTATTTGCTAGTAGTAATGAAAATGCTGTTTCATTGAAGGCTAAGGAAGTAAGAATAGATTATACTGATGGACAAAATATTTTGTTTGATGATATTATTCCTGCAGCATTTACTGTGGTTGAAACATCATTTTTACATCCTATTTCTGATAGTACCGAAGGTGCTAATGATGGTAGGCCTATTTGTAAGGATGATCAGGGATATTCAATATGCACTGCTACAGAATTTACAATTACTAATAGTGGATCTGCTGCTGATATGGAATTTTATTTAGATATTGGATTGAATGAGTTTAAAAACTTAAGGTATATGTTGTATCACAAAAAAGATGGTGTATTTAAAAATGTATATAGAGCTACTGCTGAAGGTGGGTTAGGTATATTAACTTCACAAACTGAAAAGAGTTTTGAAGTTATTCAAGATATTGATCTTGATAACAATGATGATACTACAGTTCCTTTACTAGGATATTCTGATCCTGATCCTGATAATCCTGTAGCTCGTAAATATCATTTTGATGCTGGTGATGAAATTACATTTTGTTTAGTAATGTATTTACATGATACTGATGAAGATATAATTCAGAATACAGAACAGGGTGCAAGTTTCGCTGGAACTATAAAAGTTAAGTTTGGTGATACTATTACTGGTAGAATTAGTAGAAGTGGTAATTAGAAAGCAATTTACTTGCTTTTTTTTTATATATATAGTATTATTATACTAGGTGAAAGTGTATGAATTATACTGGCAAGAATAGGAATAATAATAAGTATGTTATCCTATTGGTTTTTACTTTGATTTTTGTTTCTATTAGTACTACTTTGTCTTATCTTTCTCTTGTAAAAAGTCAAGAAGAAGAGGGTACAAAATTATATACTGGTAAATTAGAAATTAATTATTTGGATGGGGTTTATATAAAAAATCCGGAATTATTACCACGTAGCGATACACCTCTTTATGATACTATGGATAATGTATATCGTAATAGTTTTATTGTATCTAGTTCTGGTACTTTGAATCAGACTATTTCTATTGATTTAGAGACTACTAAAAATGATTTTCCTGATAATGTTATTAAGTATATTATTTTTAATGCTAATGGTGAAAAAATGGCTCAGGGTGGTGTTAAGAATAGATTAGGTAAGATTAATCTTGTTGATAATTTATATCTTGCATATGATGGCCAGGCTAAATATACTCTTATACTTTGGTATAATAACACTAATTATGATCAAAGAAAAGAAGCTGGTTATGCTTTGTGTGGTAGAATTAAAGTTTATTCTAAACAAGTAAAATATTAGAAAGAAAGTGATTTTATGTTTAAGAGTCCTATTAAACAAATTTATTTGTTATTAATTGTAATAGTGGGTATTATTTCTTTGTCTGTATATTCTACTTATGCTCTTTTTATTTATGAAAAAGAGACGGGTGAAGTAGTTAATATTAATACATTGGATTATTTGCAGGTTGGTGCAAATATTAAGGAATACAAAAGGGCTCTTGTAAAAGGTAATTCTTTAACTTTTATTGATGTTGATATCAGTAATCCTTCTGATAGTCTTATGTGTTATGGATTATGGTATCAAGTTGTTTCAAATAATGAAGATGTTCATGCCTATAAGAGTAGCATTGATAGTGTTACTAGTGGTTCTTTAGAAGGATTAGGTAGCAGAAGAGTATCTATTGTTATATTTAACGATAATAAGGATGATGTTAGTGTTAATGTAGGCGTTAATGGTTCTAGTGATTTATCGTGTAATTTGAATTTAGATGATGATAAGTACTTGATTACAGATGTTTATAATGTTACTTATTTAAATGAATATTTGTTAGGTTCGGTTTCTGATAAAGAAATTGAGAGGGCAAGTGAATATAAAGAAATAGAAGATTATTTTATAGAAAAAGATATGGATAAATTATTGGTTTCTTCTAAATTTGAATTTGATAATGGTATATTTACTTTGTTGGATTCTTATGAGATTAATGTTAGTGATATCAAAGAAGATGAATTATATTATTTCATTTTAGATGATAATAATCATGAGATGTATAAAATTACTAGTATGGATGATAATTATATTAATACTACTAGATATATAGGGTTTGTGGAAAGTATTAATGGAATAGTAAAATATTTGGATAATTATGAATATTATGGAGCTAATCCTCAAAATTATATTTGTTTTAATGAAAAGGATAATCAATGTGAATTATATAGAATAGTAGGATTATTTAAAGATGACAATAAATATAATGTTAAGATTGTTAGAAATGATTATACTGGTATAGAAAGATATAGTATAAATGATAATAATCTATTTGTTTCAGATGAAGGAAATAATATATATGAATATTTAAATAAGTATTATAATGATTTGCCACTTAATTCTAAAAAACAGATAGTTGAATATGAATACAAGGTAGATTATAATAACAATATAGATGATGAGTTAATTGATATATATAATTATGATAGTAAGAATAAATATAAACTTAATGTAGGATTATTAAATATAACTGATTATTTATATGCTTCTAATTGCAATAATAAAAAAATTAGTGATTATGATATGGATTGTAATAAGAATAATTGGTTATATAAATATGCTGATGAAATGTTAATTAATAGGTTAGATATTGATGATGAGAATATTTTTATGATAGGTAATTCTCGTATTACTAGATATGATACAGAATTATATGTTAGACCACTTATGTATTTAAAAGATGATGTAATGATTGTTAAGGGTGATGGAACTATTAATAATCCATTTATAATTAGGTAGGTGAATTATTGTGAAGGTTGTTTTGGTAGATGGTAATAATTTAATGTTTAGAAGTTATTATGCAACTTTATATACTGGTAATACAATGCGTAATAAGGAGGGATTTCCTACTAATGCATTGTATGGATTTGTTAATATGATAAATAAGATTATTAATGAAGAAAAACCTAGTTATATTATGGTTGCTTTTGATATTGGTAAAACTTTTAGACATCTAAAATATGATTATTATAAGGGTACTAGAGATAATACTCCAGAGGATTTGAAAGTACAATTTCCTATAGCTAAAAAAATTCTTACTGCGATGGGAATCAAATATTTAGAAAAAGAGGGTTATGAATCAGATGATATCATAGGAACATTATCCCGTATGTGTGAAGAGAATGATAATTATGAGGCTTTAATAGTAAGCAGTGACAAGGACTTACTTCAATTAATAGGTAATAGTACTACTGTTAAATTATTAAAACCCAAGGATTATATTTTTATGACTAAAGATGAGTTTATGAAAACTTATGGAATAGAACCTATTAGGATGATAGATTTAAAATCTTTGATGGGAGATTCTTCAGATAATATTCCTGGTGTTAAGGGGATTGGGGAAAAAACGGCTTTAAAATTACTTATAGATTATGGTAGTTTAGATGGTGTATATGAAAATATTGATAAAATAAAAGGCAGTACTCATGATAAGCTTATTAATGATAAAGATAATGCTTATATGAGTTATGATATAGCTACGATTGATACGCATGTGCCATTAGACTTATCTTTAGAGGATATTAAGTATAATGAGGAAGATACTAATGAATTAATTAATATTTATAATGATTTAGAATTTTATTCTTTTTTAAAGAATATTAATAGTGATTCTAAAATAGAGATTAAGAATGTTAAAAATGATAAATTAGATAACATAAAAATTGATGGTAATGTTAGTGTTTATTTTGATTTAGATAATAATAATTATCATAATGCTAAATTACTTGGTATAGGATTATATAATGAAAATATTAGTACTTATATAGAATATACTAGTGATGTTGATTTATCTTTCTTAAGAGATGTAAATATATTAACATATGATTATAAGAGGTTATATGTTACTTGTATAAAGAATAATATACCAGTACCCAAGTGTATTTTTGATACGATGATTGCAGCTTATTTACTTAACTATACTTTGAAAGATGATATAAGCTATTTGATGCAGGAAATGGATTGTGGTGTTAAAAATACAGATGCTGATAAGGTATGTATTGAAAAGTGTATGTTTATATATAATACATATAATATATTACATGATAAGATGATATCAGAGGATATATTATCATTGTATTCAGATATAGAATTTCCTTTATCAATAGTTCTTTCTAAGATGGAACTTAATGGTATTAGAGTAGATACTTCTATACTGGAAAAAATGAAGGGTAATATTACTGATAGAATAAGTGAAGTATCTAATAATATTTATTCTATTGTTGGCCATGAATTTAATATTGGGTCTCCTCGTCAATTGGGGGAGGTTTTGTTTGAAGAACTGAAGTTACCATTTGGTAAAAAAAATAAGACTGGTTATTCTACTGATAGTAGTGTTTTAACTAAATTATCGGAATATGAAATAGTAAGATTAATTACTGAGTATCGTATGTTAAATAAATTGTATAGTACATATATAGAAGGTATACTAAATTCTGTATCTTCTGATGGTAAAATACATACGATATATACACAAGTTATTACTAGAACAGGTCGGTTATCTTCCATAGAACCTAATTTACAAAATATACCAATTAGATATGAAATGGGCAAGCTAATAAGAAAAGCATTTATTCCAGAGAATGATTCACTATTAATGTCATCGGATTATTCTCAAGTTGAATTAAGAGTATTTGCTCATTTATCTAATGTTAATGAATTAGTTGAAGCATTTAATAATGATATGGATATTCATTCTAAAACGGCAATGGATATATTTCATGTACCATTAGAAAGTGTTACTAAAGATATGAGAAGAAGTGCTAAAGCTGTTAATTTTGGTATTTTATATGGTATTAGTAGTTATGGGCTTAGTGAAGACTTGGGTATTAGACCCAGGGAGGCAAAAGAATTTATTGATAAATATTTTATGACTTATCCTGGTGTTAGAGACTATATGAATAGAGAAATTGAAGAGGCTAAGAAAAATGGTTATGTTAAGACTATTATGAATAGAAAAAGAGTAATACCAGAGCTTAGTAGTTCTAATCATGTAGTTCAAAGTATGGGTGAAAGAATGGCTTTGAATACTCCTATACAAGGAAGTAGTGCTGATATATTAAAGATGGCTATGATTGCTATAGATAGAGAATTTCAAAAAGAAAATATTAAAAGTACAATGTTATTACAAGTTCATGACGAACTTATATTTAATGTTATAAATAGTGAAAAGAATAAAGTAAAAGAAATAGTATCAAATATAATGGAAGGAATAATTAAATTAAATGTTCCATTAAAAGTTGATATAGAGTTTGGTAGTGATTGGTATGAGGCTAAATAATGAGTACAGTTAGTAGTGTGTTAGTTAAGAGTTTTATTACAAATATTTTCCTTTCAATATTAAAGATAATGATGGGTGTATTGGGACATTCACATGCTATGGTGGCAGATGGCTTCAATTCTCTTTCTGATTTATCAACAGATATTATTGCTATTATGGGTAATATTTTATCAAAAAAGAATAGTGATAAATCTCATCCATATGGTTATGGAAAAATAGAATATTTAACAAACATTATTATAGGTATTATGATAATAATTATGGGTGTTTTGTTAATTATTAATGCTTTCAATTTTAAATACTCACCATCTGAAGATATAATTATGTATATTTGTATAATTACTATTGTTATTAAAGTATGGATAGCTAATTATTTAATAGATAATGGTAAGATACTAAATAATAGTATTGTAATATCATCAGGGTATGAAAGCTTAGTAAATGTATTATCTTCTTTCTTAGTTTTAATGACTATAGTATTATCTAAGTTAACTGGTTATGGAGAAGTATTTAAATATTCTGATTTTATTGGAACTATATTGGTATCACTTATAATTATATATGCTGGATTTAATATATTTAGAGAAAATACTTCTTGTATTTTGGGTAAGAGTGAAGATGATAAGGAATATATTGAAAAACTTAGAAAGATTGTGTTAACTGATAAAAGGGTTAAAAAAATTGATAAATTGAATGTTATTAAGTATGGATCATATTATCAAGTGGAATTAACTGTACTTGTTTCTAATAAGTTAAAGATTACTGATTCATATAAGATTCAAAAGGATTTACGAAGAAGATTAATTGGTAAAAGACATAGAATACATTATTTAGAAATTGTAGTAAATCCAGAGTAGGAGGTTTTATGCCAGAATTACCGGAGGTTGAAACAGTTAAAGAGGGGTTAAAAAAACATCTATTAGGTAGAAAAATAGTGAATGCTAAAGTATATTATAAGGGAATAATTGCTTTTCCTAGTACTGATGAATTTGTTAAGAAAATTTCTAATAGAGTAATACAAGATATTAAAAGGAGAGGTAAGTTTATATTATTTGATTTAGATGATTATTATTTAGTGTCTCATCTAAGAATGGAAGGTAAATATTTTATTAAAGACAAATTAGAAATAGGTAGGCATGATCATGTATCATTTAAACTAGATAATAATAAATATTTAATATATAATGATACAAGAAAATTTGGTAAGATGTATTTGATAAAAATGGATGATGATATTAATAACCCTTTAAATAAATTAGGTTTAGAACCATGGGATGAGAATCTTACTATTGAATATTTAAAAGATAAATTAAATAAGAATATTCCTATTAAAACAATGCTACTTGATCAATCTATTATTGTGGGAATTGGTAATATATATGCTGATGAAATATTATTCATGTCGGGTATTAATCCCTATAAAAAGGGGATGAAATTAAGTAATATTGAATTAGAAAGTATTATTAATAATACAAGGGTAGTACTAGAGAATGCTATTAAAATGGGTGGAACTACGATTAAAAGTTATAGTTCTGTAAATGGTGTACATGGGTTATTTCAGCAAGAATTATTAGTTCATAATCAAGATATATGTAAGAAATGTAATAGTAAGATATTAAAAGAAAAAATCGGTGGTAGAGGAACATATTATTGCCCTAAATGCCAAAAATAAAAGACCATTAAGGTCTTTTTATGTCCATTATAATAGGTAAGATAATAGGCACTCTTCCTATTTTTTCTGTTAATATAGGAGATAATTCGTTAATTAAATCATTTTTAATATCAGCAAAATTAACTACTTTTCCTTTTAATCTATTGTTAATAATGTTTTCACTTACTGTTTGCAAGTATTTTATTAAGTCCATATTTTCATTAATAAGAATATATCCTCTAGTGGCTATTAGTGGAGTACTTAATAGTTTTTTATTTTTAGTATCGATATTTATTATAACTGATAAAATACCATTATTTGACATTAACATTCTATCTTTAATTACAATGTTTGATACATCTTCAATTCTAGAACCATCAATATATATATTGGAAGCTGTTATATGTCCTTTCTTGTTTATTCCCTCTTTAGTAATATTTAATATATCGCCATTTTCTAAGATGAAAGTATTCTTTTTAGGAATATTGCAATCTATAGCTAAATCAGCATGTTCTTTTAGCATTCGATATTCTCCATGATATGGAGCAAAATATTCGGGATTAAATAGTCTAATCATTAATTTTAATTCTTCTTGGTTGGCATGCCCAGATGAATGTATTTCTTGATTTATGCTATTAGTAAATACTTTAACACCTTTAAGATATAACTTATTAATAGTTTTAGATACTGAAATAGAATTACCAGGAATAGGTGATGAAGAGAATATTACTATATCATTTGGCATTAATTTAATATGCCTATGACTATTATTAGCTATCCTAGATAGGGCTGCTAATGGTTCTCCTTGACTACCTGTACATAGTAGACATACTTTTCCTGGTTCTAGCATATTAGCCTCTTCAGCTGATATGAAGATACTTTTATCTTTAATGTATCCACATTTAATAGCTATTTCTATAGATGTTTCCATGCTTCTTCCAAACAATGCTATTTTTCTTTTGTTTATTTTACATGTTTCTACGATATGTTTTAATCTATAAATGTTTGAAGCAAATGTTGCTAATATAATTCTATTATCTTTATAATTTGAAAATATTTCTCCTAAATTCTCATCAACTTTCGATTCACTTATTGAGATGCCTTCTACTAAAGCATTAGTAGAGTCACTCATTAGTAATTTAACTCCTCGTTTACCAATTTCTGCCATTTTATGTAAGTTGGCCATTGGCCCTATTGGAGTGAAGTCAAATTTAAAGTCTCCTGTCATAACAACAGTTCCGTTAGGAGAACTTATACTTATTCCATGTGAATCGGGAATTGAGTGCGTTGTTCTAAAAAATTCTATATTAAAATGTTTCGTTTTAACTATTGTATCTTCTGTATATACTTTAATATTTTTATAATTAATATTTCTTTCTTCTAGTTTTTTTACAATTAATTCTTTAGCCTGTAATGGAGCATATATTTTAGGAATATTTACTTGCATTAATAGGAATGGTATTCCTCCAATATGGTCTTCATGTCCATGAGTGATAAATAATCCTTTTATTCTTTTTTCATTTTCTTTTAAATATGTAAAATCTGGTATGACGTAATCAATTCCTAATAAATTTTCTTCTGGAAACATTACTCCAGCATCAATAATAATTAGTTCTTCATTATAGCTTACGCAGTACATGTTTTTTCCAACTTCGCCTAGTCCTCCTAGAGCGAATACTTGGGTTATATTTTTATTTTTATTCATTATTACCTCTTTTCTTTTCTAGTTTTTCCCGATATAAAATAATATAAAATTTAATAGAATTTAAATGCTTAATAATTATAGCATAAAATGGTTAATAAAGCAAATTTTAACTTGTAATAAGACTTAAAATAATATATACTAGATATGTGATAATATGAAAAATAGAAAGAAAAAAGTTCATTTGAGATATGATAGAATTATATTACTTTTTATAATAATAATTATTTTAGTATTTGGTCTTAAATTAGTGCTTTTCAGGAATAAGAAAGTATATATGACAAATGTTATTGGATTAAATATTAGTAGTGTAGAAAAGTCTTTAGAGAAGTATAATTTAGATATTGATATTACTTATAAGTATGATGATAATATTCCTAAGGATAAAGTTATTAGTCAGAGTATAGATGAAGATACTGAAATAATGGATGGTATGAAATTATCTTTGGTGGTTTCTAAGGGAAAGATTGATTTAAATAAATTAAGAGAAGATAATATTAATGAATTGGGTAAAGTACCAATTATGATGTATCATGGTATTATTAATAAGAAGGATAGTGAGACAGATTATATTGGTGGTAATGTGGATAAAGATGGTTATAATAGGACGGTTGAATCTTTCAGAAGAGATTTAGAATTCTATTATTCTAATGGTTATAGAATGATAAGACTAGATGATTATGTTAATGGTAATATTAATGTAAAGTATGGATATAGTCCAATTGTTATTACGTTTGATGATGGAAATCCTAATAATATGAAGGTGTTGGGAAAAGATGATAACGGGGAATTAATTATTGATGAGAATAGTGCAGTTGGAATATTAGAAAGTTTTAAGAAAAAATATCCTGATTATAATGTAACAGCAACGTTTTTTGTGAATGATTATTTATTTCAACAAAGTAAGTATAATGAAGAAATACTTAGGTGGTTAGTTAAAAATGGTTATACTATAGGGAATCATACTAAAGGGCATGCTAATTTTAGTAAAATAGATGCTAATAAGGCACAGGAAGTCGTTGCAACGGTTTATCAAGAATTGGATAGTATCTTGGGGACAGAATATCTTCATATTGTGGCACTGCCTTTTGGTAGTCCGTATTCTAAAACACATGCTAATTATCCTTATATTTTAAAGGGAAACTATAATGGATATGAATATGAAACCGAAGCTGCTTTAAGGGTAGGTTGGGAACCTGAACTTAGTCCATATCATAATGATTTTGATAAAACATTTTTGAAAAGATGTAGAGCATATGATAATAATGGAAAAGAATTTGATATAGAAATGGTATTTAAAATGCTTGATAAAAAAAGATATATATCTGATGGTAATGTTGATACGATAGTAGTGTCATCTGATAATAAGGATTTGGTTAATAATTTATTCGATAAAGAATTAATTGTTTATTAGGAGGTAATTATGAATAATAAAGGATTTGCTATTACGTCTATTTTATATGGATTACTTGTTATGTTTTTACTTATTGTGGCTGGGACGTTGAAATTGTTATATAGACAAAAGGTTACAATGGAGGAACTTATAGATGGTACTAATGGTGCTAGAGAGAATGTTAAGCTTATTTTATCGGCAGATGAAGATAATATTGATATAACTGATGGAAAGGTAAAGAATACTGAGTTGGAATCAATTGAATTAAATGATTCGTTCTTTGGATCTGGTGATAATTATACAACTAGTACTAAGGGACTATATATCTATGGAGATTGTAAGAAATATTTAGATAGTGGTCAAACAGTTTCAAAATCAGATTTTGATTCTGATTGTATAAAATAGTGTATAATATATGAAGATGCGTACGTTTTAGGAGTGATTATGATGAAAGTTAAATATACTTTATTGCATAAAGATAAGAATAGTTTGGCTAGATATGGAACTTTGGAGACTAATTATGGGATTTATGAAACTCCTATGTTTATGCCTGTTGGTACACAGGCCACAGTTAAGACATTAGACTATCGTGATATAAAAGAAATACATTCTGGTGTTATACTTGCTAATACATATCATTTATGGCTTCGCCCTGGCGAGGATGTTGTAGATAAGGCTGGTGGGCTTCATAAATTTATGCATTATGATGGTCCGATACTTACAGATAGTGGTGGATATCAAGTGTTTTCTTTGGCAAGACCTAAAGATATATCTGAAGAAGGAGTAATATTTAAGAGTCATTTAAATGGTGAAAAATTATTTTTAACTCCTGAAAAGTCTATTTATATTCAGAATAAATTAGATAGTGATATAGCTATGAGTTTTGATGAATGTATTCCTTATCCAGCTACGTATGATTATGCTAAAAAATCAACGGAAAGAACGCTTCGCTGGGCCAAGAGGGGTAAAGAAGTATTTGATAACGAGAGACAATCATTATTTGGAGTTGTTCAAGGTGGAGAATATACAGATTTACGTGAATATAGTGCCAAAGAAACTGTTAAGATTGGTTTTGATGGGTATACTATTGGTGGAACATCAGTCGGTGAAGATAAACCCACTATGTATAAGATGATTGAAGATGGTATTAGATATTTGCCAGAAGATAAACCAAGATACTTAATGGGGGTAGGAGAACCAACAGACATTTTTGAAGGAGTAGACCGTGGAATAGATATGTTTGATTGTGTATTACCAACAAGGCTTGCTCGTCATGGTCATGCTTTTACTAAATATGGAAAAATTAATTTAAAAAATGCTAAATATAAAGAAGATTTTACTCCAGTTGATTATGGTTGTGACTGTGAATGCTGTAAAAATTATACTAAAGCTTATATAAGACATTTAATTACCAGTAATGAGACTTTAGGAGCTAGGTTATTATCTATTCACAATTTAAGATTCTTAATTAAGATTACAGAGAATATAAGAGAATCTATTAAAGAGGATAGATTTTTAGAAT
>CAZZAK010000012.1:0-15775 GCA_964652515.1 uncultured Clostridium sp.
ATGATTATTGCCTGCTGACTGTTTGATTCGTGCCTATATAATTTTTTAAATATTTTACTAACTATCTTTTTATGTTCTGGATCAGTAGTTCTAATAAACTTATCATAACTAGTATTCATTACATTCCAAATTTTTTTAATCTCACTAGTTTGCTTATCAACAAATTCTTGTGGACTTAATCCCGCCTCTTTTGCCTTATTTTCAATCTTCTGACCATGTTCATCAGTACCAGTCTGGAAGTATACATCATAACCACATAATCTTTTATACCTAGCAATAACATCCGCCAAAACTATCTCATAAGTATTACCAATATGCGGCTTACTTGAAGCATATGCTATCGCTGTACTAACATAATATTTATCCATTATTATCCCCTCCATTCGTACTACCAAATCCACCATTACGTGAATTAGTAACCTCTTCTTCATCATCAACCATTAAGTATTTCATAAAAACACCCTGAGCTATCTTATCTCCTACATTAACAACATATTCCCTATCACTATGATTAATTAACTTTATCATAATATGTCCTTCATTAGAAGGATTATTATAATAGTCTGCATCAATTACACCAACAGAATTAGATAAAGAAACATCGCATTTAAAACCTTGTCCACTACGTGAATATATATATAAAACCTCATCACTATTCATCATAGCCTTAATACCTGTCTTAAATACCATTGATTCATGAGCTCTAATAACACCAGATGTAACACTCATAATATCATAACCACAACTATTCCTAGTACTCCTTTTAGGTAACTCAATCTTATCATAAAGTTCCCTATCATCACTAACCGACTTCACAAATTCTTCATAACTAATCTTTTCAAATTTTCTCATAATATCCTCCTAACAAAAAATAAGATAGCACACGCTAAGGACGAAAAACACTTCCGCGGTACCACCTTATTTTATAATTTATAATTATACACTCAAAGCTATAACGTAACTACCGATAAAACTCCAGAACCATTTATAATAACTTCCTTACTTATTCACACCAACCATAAGCTCTCTTTAAAGTAGATTATTACTCTTTCCTTCACAGTCCTTCAAAAACCAAATGTATTATAACATAACATTAACTAGTATGCAAGAAAAAAGATGATTACTCATCTTTCTTTTTGCTAGTTAAAGCTTTTAGCTTATCATAGTATATAGTAGTAGCTACAGTCATATAAGGGAATAACCATACTAAAAGTATACCTAAAGTAAATGGAACTAAAATTATCCAACCAATAAAGCTTAGAATAAATACAAAATAATCCCATTTATAACCATTCATCATTTCACGACTAGCCTTTAATGCATCAGATCCAGCTATATCAGTATCAATTACTAAGAAAGTAACCATACTATAAGCAAGACCCATAATAATACCAGGTACTACAAAGAAAACTGTACAAATACCAACAATAACACTAACAAGTACAGTAGCTATTAAAATATTTAACCATTTTTCTTTAATAGTATTTAGAATATCATTAGTCTCAAATTTACCAGTTCTAACAAAGTTCAAAATATATTTGTAGTATCCAGCCATAATAACGCCAACCAAAATACTAAGAATTCCAGCTCCTAAAGAAACTTGAATTGGCATATTTTGAACACTAATAGCCTCTAAATTATTTAAATCAATATTTGCAACACCTGGTCCCAAATGGAATATATTTTGAATAACTGATTCTAAAAATCCAATAACCAATACAGGCCATATAATATTCCATTTATTTCCCTTAATTTTTGACTTAGCTAACTCTTTAATTTCTGCTCTATTCATTTTTACTCCTTCCTTAATTAATATTATAGAAAAAATGATAAAAAAAATCAACAAATTGTAAAAATTTGTTAACTATATAAAATAATTACTTAAAACTTGGGAAAGTATCATCGATAATTTTTCCTCTTGTTCCATCAAAGGAACATCTGTTGATAAAATAATAACACTACCTATAGAATCTCCATTACTAATAATAGTAGAAAAAGCATAATAACAAAATTCAGACAAATCATCAGTTATTTTTAAATCCTTCTTTTTTCTTTCAACAAAGTTATCTCTTCTTTCAATACTTCTAATAATGTCCTCAGATAATTCCTTATCTTCATACTTCTTCTTAAACGGCCCCGATATAGAAACTATTCTATCTCTATCAGTTACAATAATATTATATTTAAGTACATTATAAAATGCTTCCGTATATATACTAGCCATATGTTCTAAAGTCTCTATCTCAGAATATTTCTTTAACTTAATCTCATCATTATCTAAAATAATTTCTAAATTATCTCCACTCTTTATTCTTAAACTTTTTCTTATTTCCTTAGGAATAACTATTCTTCCTAACTCATCTATTCTTCTAACAATACCTGTTGACATATAATCCTCCATTCTATATTATCATTTACCAAAATTAGTAATTTATTCTAATCAAAAAGAAAAAAGGTACTATTTCGTACCTTTTTTAACCATATCTGAAATTAAATTTAAAATTTCTATTAAGTATGTAAGAAAATGATTATCTAATTTAACAGTATCCAATATAACATGTATTTTATTATTCTTATAACTAAATCTAAACATCTTAGATATTCGATAGGATTGTTGAAATAGTTCATTTCCATCAACCTTCTGAGAAACATCTTCTGGTAATTCTATATCAACAGAATTGTTGGTTCTAATAACATTCTCTATTCCTAATGATCTAGCTATTTTATCAAACCATTCTTCATACATATAAATAATTAGTTCATCATCTAACTTACCAAATCTGTCTTCCAACTCCTTCTTAACCGAAGCAAATGTTTCTTCTGAAGATACAGTGTTAATAATTTTATGTATCTCAATCTTAAGTAAAGAGTCAGGAATATACTTATCGCTAATATGTGTTGATACTTCAATTAAAGGTTTTTCATTCTTTTTATCTTCCTCGTCTTGAACTAACTCACCTCTACTTTTTTTAACAGCTTCATTAAGTAACTTTAAATACAAATCAATACCGATAGAATCAACAAAACCTGATTGCTCACTACCTAAAATATCACCAGCTCCACGAATAGATAAATCACGCATTGCAATTTTAAAACCACTACCGAGTTCCGTAAATTCACGAATAGTATCTAATCTCTTAACTGCTACTTCTGTTAACATCTTATTCTTTTCATACATTAAATAAGCATAACCTATTTTATTACTACGACCAATTCTTCCTCGTATCTGATATAACTGAGAAAGTCCAAAATGATCAGCATCTAAAATAATTAAAGTATTAACATTAGGAATATCAATACCTGTTTCTATAATAGTAGTACATACTAAAACATTAAACTTATTATTAATAAAATCGTTCATTTTATTCTCTAATGCTGTTTTAGTCATTCTACCATGAGCAAAATCTACTTTAGCTTCAGGAACTAATTTACTAATTTCATAAGCTTTATTTTCAATTTTTTCAACACTATTAAACAAAATAAATGTCTGTCCACCCCGAGATAATTCCTTATATATAGCATCTTTTATAACAAGGTTATTTTCTTCTAAAACATAAGTCTGTATAGGATATCTTTCTCTAGGAGGAGTCTCAATTAAAGCTAGGCTTCTAATACCTGCCATTGACATTTGTAAAGTCCTAGGTATTGGAGTAGCAGATAATGTCAACACATCAACAGTAGCCTTATATTTCTTTATTTTTTCTTTATGTGTAACGCCAAATCTTTGTTCTTCATCTACTACTAACAATCCTAAATCCTTATATTTAACATCATCACTTAACAAACGATGTGTTCCAAATACAATGTCAACTTTACCATCTTCTAAATCTTTAAGGATTTTATCTTGTTTACTCTTATCAACAAATCTATTCAATAGTTCTATACGTATAGGAAAATGTTGAAATCTCTCTTTAGCAGATAAATACTGTTGTTGAGATAATATCGTCGTAGGACATAAATAAGCTACTTGTTTAGAATCATTAACTGCTTTAAACATTGCTCTAAAAGCAACTTCAGTCTTACCATAACCAACATCACCACATAAAAGCATATCCATTGGCCTATCTTTTTCCATTTCTTGTTTAATAGTCTCAATTGCCCTTATTTGATCTTTGGTTTCCGTATAAACAAATTCACTATCAAATAAAGTTTGTTCTTCTGTATCCCTACTAAAAGCAAATCCCTCTTTTACTTCTCTCTCACAAGATATTCTAAGAAGTTCTTCAGTCATATCTTCTAATTTTTTCTTAACACTGTTCTTCTTCTTTTGCCAATTATCATTAGTTAAACTATTAATTTTAAAATCAATTCCCTCTTTTAAAGAAAATTTACTTATTCTATCAATATTCTCAACAGGTACATATAATGAATCATTATTAGCATATATAATTTTAATATAGTCTTTAACCATATCGCCCTTTTTTATACTACAAAGTGAATCATATATACCAATACCATACATTTCATGAACAACATAGTCACCTGGTTTTAAATCAATAATATTATTTATTCTCGTACCTATCTTATATTTACTCTTAAACTTTTTAATATCACTATTCTTAAAAATATCTTCTTCCGATAAAATAACATAATCATTATATATAAAACCATGACCTAATTTTTTATTAATTAAATTAATCTTATTCTTAATTATCTTATCTTCATTAGTTAAAACAATATCTAATTTATCCAAATAACTACATACTCTTAAAGCTACATTCCTACTAGAAATACATAAAACTATAGTCTTCTTACTAGCAATATAATTATTAATATCATTAGTTAATAATTCATAATTACCATTATAGTTATCAATACTCCTAACATCATATCTATAATTAGTAACATCTCTAGATATATTATTATCAAAACTAGTAAAATAAACTCTATTGTTTACTTTGATATCTTTTATGTCATTCATATAACTAGTTTTAATGCCTTCATTATTTTCTTTATCATAATCATGAATTGTTTCTAATAATAATTTATAACTATTCTTAATCGTTTCATAATCAAAATAAAAACATAAATTATTATCGATATAATCACAAATATTAGAAACATTACCATAATAAGCCAAATATTTTTGCTTTCTAATAGTATCTAAAGGATAATCTTCTAATAAAAATTCAGTAAATGGATATATAACTATATCATTAACATTCCTTTTAGATAACTGACTATCCACATCAAAAAATTTAATACTATCAATTTCATCATCCCAAAATTCTATTCTAATAGCATCATCATATAAAGGAGAAAAAACATCTATAACATAACCTCTAACACCAAATTTACCAGTATTAGTAACCACTATATCCTTCTCATACCCCAAATTATATAAATCAGATAAGAATTTCTCACGATCAATTTTATCCCCAACATGTAAATTAATAAAACTATCTTTCCATAACTTCTTACTAGGTAAATATCTTAAAAATCCCATTAAATTAGTTACTACTATATACTCTTCTCCCATAGATAACTTAGATAAAGTATGAATTCTTTCTGTCTTAAATTCTGGACTTATAGCAATAGCTTCAGTAGTTAAAAAATCATCCATAGGGAAAAATAATACTTTCTTAGTATAATTAAGCAAATTAGTATATAGAATATTAGCTTTATATAAATCTGAAGTAACGACTAAAACACTTTTATTATTCTTAATAAAAGTGTCATAAACATATAAAGCAATACTATCATCAGTCATATTAGATATACTATAATTAGTATCACTTCTAATATCAAAGAAATTATCAAAAAATTTCATAATATCACCATTATTTAGTATTATATTTCATCATAAATCTATCTTTATCTAAAGAAACAAAATCAGATACAATATCCTCTAACTTAGAAAAAGTATTATCTAATATATCAAGTTCTTTTTTACTAAACTTATCTAAAACATAATCTTTCATTTCCTTATCATTTTTAGATATACCCATTCTTAAACGATAAAATTCTTTACTAGATAAATTCTTAATTATACTTTTAATACCATTATGACCACCAGCACCATGATTAAAAGATAATTTATAATCTCCTAATGAAATATCCATATCATCATGAATAATAAGTATATCATTATCATTTACTTTATAATAATTTTTATATAATATTAAAGAATCACCAGAGGAATTCATATAAGTAATAGGTTTAATTAAAATAACATTTTCATCTCCTATTTTAGTATTTAATTCCATCGCCTTAAATTTCTTATTTAAAGTAAAATCACTATAATATTTATCTAAAAACATATATCCCACATTGTGTCTTGTTTGAGAATATTCTAATCCAGGATTACCTAAACCTACTACTAACTTCATTATTTTCTCCTTTCAATATATTCTTTATATATTATATTCTTAGTTACCTTTCTTTCCCTAGCCACTTTCTTAATAGCATCCATCATAGATAATCCACTATTAATATACAAGTCTACATTCTCTATTATATCCATATCATTATTAACTTTCTTCAAAGAAGGTGCTACTACTAAAACATATTCACCCTTAGGTTCCTTAATATCACGAATAGCTTCTTCTAAAGTACCTGTAAACACCATTTCATGTAATTTAGAAATCTCCTTTGATATAGATATATTTCTATTACCAAAAACCTTATAAATATTATTTAATGTCTTAACTAAACGATGAGGTGCTTCATAGAAAACTATGGAATAATCATAACTTTCTAAAGTATTTAATTCTTCTAATTGATGAGAATCACGGCTATCTAAAAAACCATAGAATAAAAAGTGTTCACTACTTAAGCCAGATGCTGTAATAGCACAAACCATTGCACAAGCACCTGGTATTGACACCACATTATATCCATTGTCTTTTACATATTTAACAGTTTTATAGCCAGGATCACTAATAATAGGAGTCCCTCTATCCGTAACAATAGCAACGTTCTTATTTTCTTGTAAATAATTTAACACACGTTCTTTAACAGTCTCTTCGTTAAAATTATGTAAAGATATTAACTTATTTTTAATAGAAAAATGATTTAATAATTGCTGTGTTACTCTAGTATCCTCACAAAAAATAACATCCACTTCTTTTAAAGTATTAATAGCCCTAAATGTTATATCATCTAAATTACCAATAGGAGTAGCTACTAAAAACAAAGTAGGACTATTATCATAACTATTTTGCCACATGTGTATCACTTCCAAACATCTCTTTTATTTCTTTTGTATAATTATTATCAGAATCATATACAACCAGTTCTGGTAATATCTTTAATCCACTACTACCATTCATTTTTCCCTCAATAAGTAAAATATTAGCATTTTCCCCCATTTTAGGAATAACAAATCTCATCCTTTTAGGTTCTATATGATATTTTTTCATTAACATTATTATTTCTATTAAACGATCAGGCCTATGAACCATAGCAAAAGTTCCACCTTTTTTCAAAAGTAGACTTGCATTATATATAATATCTTCTAAAGAAATAAGCACTTCATGTCTTGCTATCTTCTTTATTTCATTATCATTAACAAAAGATTTCTCCCCCATTTTAAAATAAGGAGGATTAACTGTCACAATATCGACACACTCTCTCTTAAAATATTGTAAAGAATTTTTAACATCATCATTGTAAAGAGTAATTTGCCCACTCATCCCATTTTCTTTTATTGAATCAATTCCTAATTCATATATTTCCTTTTGATATTCAATACCAAATATTTTCGCTTTAGTTCTATAAGTAAGTAACATAGGAACAGGAGCATTTCCTGTACAAAGATCTACAATAACCTTGTCACGTAAATTAACTGTCACAAAATTAGCAAGTAATAATGAATCTAAAGACATAGCAAAATAATCAGTATCTTGATATATTACCTTATCTTTAAAATCAAGAAGACTATTTCTTACTCTCATTAGCACTACCTTCTAATATCT
Organism: uncultured Clostridium sp.; assembly: GCA_964652515.1. Classification (GTDB taxonomy): domain Bacteria; phylum Bacillota_I; class Bacilli_A; order RF39; family UBA660; genus CAG-914. Next base: position 7,917 of record CAZZAK010000012.1, read on the forward strand.
GATTTTCAGATGTCATTATCTTATAAGTCTTATTAAAAACATCAACAGATATAACCTTGCCTTCTTCGTCTCCTACTTTAGCCTTTTTACCAACTTCAGGTAATCCTTTGCGATATTCTGTATAATTATCATTTTCATATTTTAAGCAACAAAGAAGTCTACCACATACACCATTAATTTTTGTAGGATTTAAAGATAATAATTGATTCTTAGCCATATTAATAGATACACTATCAAAATCAGTTAAAAATTTATTACAACATAATATTCTTCCACAAGGACCAATTCCCCCAATTTCTTTAGCTTTATCACGAATACCTACTTGTCTAAGTTCAATTCTAGTCTTAAATTCAGCACCAAGATCCTTAGCCAAATCACGAAAATCAACCCTATTATCAGAAACAAATCTAAATATTAATTGTGATCTATCAAAAGTATAACAAGCATCAATAATTCTCATATCAAGACCGTATTCTTCTATTTTCTTATTACATTTAGAAATAGCTCTAGTAGCATCTTTTAAATTATTATGATGTGTCCTTAAATCATTCTTAGAACATATTCTAATAACAGGTTTATAATCTAACTTCTTATTAACATCCTTATCATCTACTAATGAAGATACTATCCCATATTGAAGACCTTTTTCTGTTTCAACAATCACTTCATCATTAATTTTTAAATTATAATTATTAGCATCAAAATAGTATACTTTTCCCTCACCATTTAATTTTATACCAACAACTTTCATCTTAAACACCTACCATATCAATAATCATACTATCAATAAACATTGGAATATGTACATTATTTCTAATATTATCATAGTATTCTAATAGTATTCTAATTTTTTTATTTAACTTTTCTATACTATTATTACCAATTATCTTTTCTAAATGACTATTATCTATATTACTTAAAATACCTAATTTATTATTTAAAATATTCTTATAAATATCTATCATATAACCAAGTAATTGATAATTATCTTCCCTTTCTTTGACTATATCATACCATAATTTCTTAGAATCCACCAATAATTTCTCATAATCAGATTCAATATACATAATATATTCCATAGCCTTATCATATAATTCTTGATTATATACATTAACTTGATCATTATTTAATTTTACAAATTGACACCTAGATATAATAGTATCCAATAAATTATTGACATTATTAGTCATCAAAATAGCTACTATATTAGGATTTGGTTCTTCCAAAAACTTAAGGATAGAATTTTCTGCTTCCTTCTTCATCCTATCAGCATTACGTATAATATAGACACGCATATTACCTTCCAATGACATTTTAGAAAAATCATTCTGTAAATTTAATAATTGTTCCTTTTTAATAAAAGCACCATCAGGTTCTATAATAGTAAGTTCAGGATAATTATTATCATCTATTCTTTTACTAATAATTTCCCTATCATAATCATAACTCTTATAAAATATTTCCTTAACAAAAGAAAGTACCATTTTAAAAGCGTCATGATTATTGTTTTCATCAATTAAATAGGCATGAGATAAAAATTCATCTTTCAATGAATTTCTCACTAAATTATAAAATAATGGTTGACTTTCTTTATAATCATCAAGCATATAACCACTCCTTAAATATATATTAAGGAAAAAAGAATCAACATAATCATTGATGGAATACCAAATAAACTTACCAAAGATACAGTAAATATATTAATTGGTATAACAATATTTAGAGGTAAAGTCAATTTATTATAGGCATAAATACATATTACAGCTAACACTATTTTCTTTATTAACGAAAATATTTTCTTCATATAGTTCACCCATAAAAATATATGCTAAATACTAAATAATTATGCTATATCTTTTCTTTCCATAAAAGCTGTTTCTAACGTCATAGTATCAATATATTCAATATCAGTTCCAACAGGTATACCTGTAGCTATTCTAGATATCTTAACATTCACACCCTCAAGTAATTTCTTAATATATTGCATCGTAGTTTCTCCCTCAATCGAAGGCTTAAGAACCACAATTACTTCACTCACATTATTATCTCTAACTCTATCAATTAAAGACTTAATATTAATATCATTAGGTCCAACACCTTCCAAAGGAGATATTAAGCCATTTAAAACATGATATTTACCAGTATAATTACCAATCTTTTCAAAAAGGATAATATCCTTAGGCTTTTCTACTACAAAGATTGTATTATCATCTCTATTAGGATTACCACATATATCACATATATCTTTATCAGTAATATTATTACAAATAGAACATCTCTTAATATTATCTTTGATATCTAATAAAGACTTAGAAAAATCATCTAATTTTTCCTTATCAAAATTAATAATTGAAAAAGCTAATCTCTCAGCACTCTTCTCTCCAATACCAGGCAAATCACGTAAACATTCAATTAATTTTTTAACACATTCTGGATACATTAGAATAGCCCTGGCATACCCTTTCCATAAGCACCAAATTTATCTTCAGTATCTTTTTCAACTTTCCCAATAGCATCATTCATAGCTAACATAATCATATCTTCAAGCATTTCTTTATCATCTTTAGTAATATCTTCTTCTAAATTAATATTAATCTTAACTATTTCTTTTTTTCCATTAATAACCACATCTACTAAAGAAGAATGTCCTTCATAATTAGTATTTTCTAATTCTTTTTGTTTCTTTTCCATATCAGCCTGCAATTTCTTAGCTTGCTGCATTAATTGTTGCATATTCATTTTAATCACCTTCCTATTTATATTCTATAATATCTTCTCCAACAATATCAATCAAAGAAGATATATTATCCTTTTTATTGCTTTTCTTTTCTTTTTTTATACTATCTTTTTTAATATTTAATTCTCTTACCTCATACTTATTACCATCATGTATATTCTTAATATATTCGTCTTTTAATACGTTCCATCTCTCTTCTGTAATAATAGCATAATTATAATCATCTTCTAAAATAACTTTAATAAATTTTTTAATTTCATCATATTTAGAACAAATATCCAATACATTAGATTCATATAATGAAGATATTATTAAATAATTATCGCCACATACTCTAATTTCCGTATCTATTAATAAACTAACTAAAGGATTATATTTCTTATCAACAAGATAATTAGAAATATCATTCCATTTAAGACGAACACCAGATAATTTATCCTTTGAAGCAAGAGCAAAAGTATTATTTATAACACCATCAAAATCATACATGTTATAGTAGTCATCATAACCAATCTCTTCCTTTGCTTCATGTAGTTCATCTACCTTAGGTTCTTCCCTTACTTTGATATTATTTTCACTATCAACACTTTTTTCATCAATAACTTTCTCTCTAGTTACAATAACTTCATTATTCCGTTCGTTACTCATTTCAGAAGAAAATTCAATAAAACCAGTAGTTAAAAGTATTGAAGGTCTAGTAGTAAACCTAATACCATCCATTACACTGTCTAATTTATGTAATAACATATATAAATCATTCTTATCTAAAACCTTAGAAACATTAATAACACTATCAATATTAGACTTAATATACTGAGGATCAACAGAAGATACGTAAAGTAAAATATCCTTCAAAAATGACAACATATCTTCAATAATTTTTGTATAATTAATACCTCTTTTTTCAATATCGTCAATAAATTCTACAACATTTTTTATATCATTATTCTTAATATTTATAAATAAATCAGCCATTTCTTTATAAGAAATAGTTCCACATACCTTAAACACATCATCTGAAGTAATATCATTATCAGTATAAGTTCTAAGTTGATCCAATAAATTAATAGAATCTCTCATTCCCCCATTAGATATCTTAGCAATTTCCATTAAAGCATCATCCTTAATAGAAATATTCTCTAATTTAGCAATTTCTTTAAGCCTATCAACAATTAATTCATCAGATATCTTTGTAAATTGAAATTTTTGACATCTAGAAGCAATCGTCAAAGGAATTTTATGTACTTCTGTCGTAGCTAAAATAAATATAACATGACTAGGAGGCTCCTCCAAAGTCTTAAGTAATGCATTAAATGCTTGAGTAGATAACATGTGCACTTCGTCAATAATGTATACCTTATATTTACATATTGAAGGAACTAAATTGACTTTTTCTCTCAAATCCCTTATTTCATCAACACCATTATTTGAAGCAGCATCGATTTCCACAACATCATTACTTGTAAAGATATTCTTACAACTATTACATTCACCACAAGGCACACCATCTACTAAATTCTCACAATTAACCATTTTAGCAATTATTTTAGCCATAGTAGTCTTACCAGTACCCCTTGGTCCATAAAAAATATAAGCATGAGATACCATATTATTTATAACAGCATTAGATATTATTCTTTTTGTTTCATCTTGTCCCACAACTGAAGAAATTTCACTAGGACGATACTTACGATATAAAGCCAAATAATTACTAATAATATCACCTCATCTCATCAATTATTATAACATAAAAAGAAGACTATTACCTCTTCTTTTTAAAAAAATCACTCAAAATATTTAAATACTTTTCTTTAAGTGAAGTTGAATCATCACACATTATAGAATTAATATAATCAGAAGAATTATACAATACATTTGTTCGTTCAGATAAATATACTACTCTATCAATTCTACTTTCTAATATTGCACCACAACACATCAAACAAGGTTCTAAAGTAACATATAACGTACAACCATCAAGTCTCCACGAATCAACAGCTTTATTAGCTTCCTCAATAGCCTCAATTTCCGCATGCCTAGTACATAAATTAGAAGATTCTTTTTTATTATAACCTCTTCCTATTATTTTATTATTTTTAACAACAAGAGCTCCGACAGGAACCTCATCTAATTCACTAGCCTTAATAGCTAAATCAACACATTTTGTTAAATAATCTATATCCATATTACCACCACAAATAAAAAGTGCACACAATAAGAGGTTGTTAAAGCTGCTATCTTCCGATCCTGACTTGGTTCCAACATTACTGTTGCACAAAAAAATTATATAACAAAGATATATCAAAATCAATATATTTTAAAAAATAAGTACAAATATATCATATGCATCAGCAGAAATTCAATTTCCGGAGCATTAAATTGACAGAATTTAAATTTCTGTATTCAAATTTTAACCATACAATTTCATGTTCCACGTGGAACATGAAACAAATCACAAATAATAATCAACAAGCCAAACAACAAATTATCTTCATTAATTACAATACAGATTACATTTTTTATCTTATGTTCCACGTGGAACATAAGATAATCTACAAACAAAAGCAAACATAAAATAATTAATATACAAAAAGCATAATAAATACTTAACTGCAAAAATTATCACCAATATTTCATGTTCCACGTGGAACATGAAATATCATATATAGTTAATATTACATAAAAGTAATTAAAAAAATATAATAGACACAAATATCAATATAAAAAAACACTGTATTATTTATTTTATGTTCCACGTGGAACATAAAATAAAAGACAAATTGAATCACAATTAATTAAAACAACATAAATACAAATATATAACTATGATATATAAATAAAATTTATATCAAAATACTATTTCATGTTCCACGTGGAACATGAAATAAACAAATAAAAAAATTATGATGTAAAAAAATAAAATACATGCTTATAGATATATGTAATACATTTTTTAAAACTAATCATATAAATAATCAATAAATAAACTAATATAAAAATCACAAATTATTTCGATATTTTTATGTTCCACGTGGAACATAAAAATGATACTTACAGCATTTTTGCATTTTTTATTTAATGTAAACATAATCTTTTAATTTATATTGTTAATTTAATGCAAGAGTTTTCATGATCTATAATTCTATGTTCCACGTGGAACATAGAATTATATTGAAATGTGTATATTAACAGAAATTGAATTTCTACATAAAAATATATACATTTTTTTAATTTCTGTATAAAAATACAAAATTTTTAACTAAATAAGCAAAAATATTTCCCGGGAAATATCTATATCAACAGTTTAAAATAGCAAAAATATTTCCCGGGAAATATTTATACATAAAAAAAGCAGTAGATTATTCCTCTACTGCCTCTTGGCTATCATTATTTTCTTCTTTATCAACAACTGATATAGAACTTACTTTTTGACCATCTCTTAAATTAATAAGTTTAACACCTTGAGTAACCCTACTCATCGTCGAAATAGAATTAATATCTAATCTAATAATAATACCTTCATTAGTTACAATTATTAAGTCTTTATCCGCAGGTACAACTCTAAATGAGTTAATAGTACCATTCTTTTCTGTGATATTAAGCGTTTTAACACCCTTACCACCACGATTAGTTACTCTATATTCACTAATTGGAGTCTTTTTACCATACCCATTCTCTGTAACAACAAGTACATCAACATCAGAATTACATGCTTCCATACCAACAAGAATGCCATCTCCAAGATTAATACCACGAACACCTGCGGCTCCACGTCCCATAACACGAACTAAGTTCTCTGGGAATCTAACTAATCTACCATTAGAAGATGCCATTAATATTTCATAATTACCATCCGTAGTCTTAACAGAAATCAACTCATCATCTTCTCTTAAAGTAATAAATCTCTTACCATTAGCTCTAATATTATAGAATTCACTAATCTCAGTTCTCTTAACCAAGCCACTCTTTGTAGCAAATACAAAGTATTTATTACCATCATCCTTAGATCCATTAATTAAAGCAGTAACATACTCGCCTTTTTCTAAACTTAATAAGTTAACAATTGGTAAGCCTTTAGATTGCCTACTATATTCAGGAATCTCATATCCTTTCAAACGATATACCTTACCAAAGTTAGTAAAGAATAAGATAAAGTCGTGTGTTTTAGCATTAATAATTTGATCAACAAAATCTTCTTCTGTCGTAGCCATACCCTTAATACCAACACCACCACGATTCTGAGTTTTGTATGTATCAACAGGTAATCTCTTAATATAACCCTTCTTAGTTAAAGTAATAACTAAGTTTTCTACAGGAATTAATGATTCATCATCAATATAATCAATAGCAGTCATATCAATGGTAGTTCTCCTGTCATCAGCATATTTATTCTTAATCTCTAACATTTCTTTCTTAATTAAAGCGAACAGTTTTTCGTCACTTCCAAGAATTTCTTTAAGTTCTTCAATATATTTTAATAAATCGGCTAATTCGTTTTCAACCTTTTCTCTTTCAAGACCAGTTAAACGACGAAGTTTCATTTCAAGGATAGCATCACTTTGAATACTATCTAACCCAAATCTTTCAAGTAATTGCTTCTTAGCTTCCTCATCAGTTTTAGATTTCTTAATTATCTGAATAACTTCATCAATATTATCTAAAGCTATCTTTAATCCTTCTAAAATATGGACTCTATTTTCTGCTTTATTCAACTCAAACTTTGTTCTTCTAATAACAACTTCTTTTTGGAAATCAACATATTTAGCAATAATATCGCGAAGTCCCAATGTTTTTGGCGTCCTATCATCAATCATTAAGAATGTTATTCCATAATTAACTTGAAAAGCTGTATGCTTATATAAATTATTTAATACAACTTGAGGATTAGCATCTCTCTTTAAAGTAATAGTAATTTTAACACCATCTTTTAAGTCAGTATGATAATCAGATATACCATCTAATACTTTATCACGAACAAGTTCTGCAACTCTATTTTTAAGTTCCAAAGTATTAACCCCATAAGGAACTTCAGTAATAATAATACTACTATGCGTACCATTATCTTCAATTTCTGCCTTACTTCTTATTGTAATAGTACCCTTACCTGTTTCATAAGCCTTTC
>CAZZAK010000013.1:0-15246 GCA_964652515.1 uncultured Clostridium sp.
CAGCTCCGACACCCCCTTCTACTCCGTCTCTCACAACTCCATCCCAATCTTTCAAAATGATGATGAATAGGTGTCATCAAAAAAGTCTTTTTATGAAATATTCTAACAGATATGATTTGAATAATAACTGTAATTGTTTCAATTACAAATACACCACCAATTAATGCTAAAGATAATTCATGGGAAGTAAGAATAGCCACCGTAGCTAAAGTTGCACCAAGTGTTAAACTACCAGTATCTCCCATAAATACTTTAGCAGGATTAGTATTATATACTAAGAAACCTAGCAGTGAACCAACTAATACAAAACAGAATATACCAATATCCTGATAACCTTCTATCCAGAATGATCCCCAAGATATTAGTCCATATGCAATAAAAGCTATTCCTGACAAACCACCAGCTAAACCATCAAGTCCATCAGTTAAATTAACAGCGTTAGAAGATCCAACTAAAAGAAGTAATATAAATATACCATAAGCCCAACCAAGCTTCCATTTAATACCCAATAAACTAATTTCTAATACTGAATCTACGTCAATATAGGTCCTATACAGTAAATAAAATACTAACGCTACAATAAATTGTAAAAATAATTTTTGAAATTGTGTAAGTCCCTCATTCTTTTTCCTTTTTATGCTAATATAGTCATCTAAGAATCCTATTAAAGCATAAGAAATAAAAACAAATAGTACTATCAAAAAGTTAACAGAAAACTTGATTTTATTAGTTAATAAAAGTATCAAAATAGTAAGTATCGTAGGAATAATAAATATTAGTCCCCCCATAGTAGGAGTACCAGCTTTTTTTCTATGATTATCTACATATATATTAATACTCTGACCAACTTTTATTTTTCTTAAAATAGGAATTAAAAAATATCCTAATACTGTTGATAATATAAATCCTATCATTAAAGCAAATAATGATTTCGTTAAAGTTAACATAATTCACACCCTTTTTTCATTATCAATTATACCATAAAAAGTATTATTATTAAATTATTATTTCCACTTTACACTATTCTTTACTACTAAGTAAAATTCTAATAATTCCTTTTTCTTTTATTATAGTTCCTGAATCAGGAGAGATAGATTTTATAATATCACCATTACCTGAATATTCAGGAGTAAAGTTCCTTAGCAATTTTTTTGCTTCATGAATATTCATTCCAACAATATCAGGCACAGGATAGTATTTAATATCGTACCATTGATATGTCTTGGGTAAAGTATAGTCACTTTTTTTAATTTGTAATTCACTTATAATATCTAACATAATATTTTTTGCAATCGGAGCAGATACAGTTCCACCATACTGTGTTATGCCCTTAGGATTATCTACCGCAACATAAACAACTGCTTTGGGATTATCAGCTGGTAAGAATCCAATAAATGATACTATATGATTAGAAGCCATATATCTACCGTTAGATACCTTCTGAGCAGTTCCAGTTTTACCACCAACACGATATCCTTCTATATAAGCATTTCTGCCAGTTCCATAAGCAACAACTGTTTCTAATGTCATTCTAACATTTTTACTTGTTTCAGAACTTATAGTTTTTCTAACAAGAGTAGGTTTATTTTCTAAAATTATTTCTTTACTCATAGGATCTACTATTCTTTTAACAACATATGGTTTATATAAATAACCACCGTTAATAGTAGCTGACACTGCCGTTATCTGTTGAATGGCAGTAACACTAATGCCCTGACCAAAAGCAGTGGTAGCCAATTCGACAGGACCAACTTTACCTAATGAGAATAATATACCAGAACCCTCACCATTCAAGTCGATTCCAGTCTTTTCGCCAAAGCCGAATTTATTTATATAAGAAAATAGTCTATCCTTACCAAGTTTATTACCCAAAGATACAAAACCAGGATTACAACTATTTTGCACAACTTGTAAATATGTCTGCGTACCGTGTCCACCCTTTTTCCAACATCTAATTCTAGCTCCATCAACATTAACAGAACCATTATCTGTAAAAGTATCATTGAATAAATCTACTGTTTTTTCTTCTAAAGAAGCTGCTAAAGTAATAATTTTGAAAGTAGAACCAGGTTCATAAGTAGACCAAATAGCTAAATTTCTATTTATTTCTTCCGTACTATATTCCTTATACTTGTTAGGATTAAAATCAGGTTTAGAACTAAGAGCCAATATTTCTCCGTTATTAGGATCCATGACGATAGCCCATGCACCATCTGCATGATATTTCTCTATTACATTATTAAGTTCTCTTTCCATAGATGATTGAATATCGTAGTCAATTGTCAAATAAATATCCATCCCATTTTGAGGTTCTGTGTAAATATTACTTAAATTTAGCTTATTACCCTTAGCGTCAGAATAATATTTAATAGCTCCAGATGCACCAGTCAAGTATCTATCGTAAGTAAGTTCTATACCAGATAATCCTTGATTATCTATGCCAACAAAACCAAGGGAGTGAGAGAAAAGAGTATTATAGGGGTAATATCTTTTTCCTTCCTTTAATAAATAAACACCATCTAAATTTAATTTACTAATCCTATCAGCAATGTCGTAAGACAATTGCCTACCTTCGGGGTGAACTATTTCAACAGATGATTTTTTATTAACATGTTCGCTAATTTTATCTTCACTAACACCAAGTATATCAGCTAGTTTCTTTACTGTTCCTTTCTTATCTTTTATTTGATTTGGAACAACTACTAAAGATACCGTAGTTAAATTATCAGCAATAGTAATACCATCATTAGTAAGTATTCTTCCACGATTAGCCCCAATAACTAAATTTCTATTCCATAAATTATTCGCTAATTTATTTAACTTATCATACTCTATAACTTCTACAAAAAACACCTTAAAGATAATTAATATAAAACAAAATACTATCCCTAATAAAACAATTCTTATATTTTTATGCATTTTCTTAAAAAACATAGTATCCCTCATAAAAGTTTATTAATAAATATAATAAAATATAACAAAAAAGAGGCTGACCCCCAAGGAACAGCCTCCCAAAAAGAATAAAAAGGGGTTGGCTAGTGTGATACTAGCACCAATTCGCTTAAAAATTGAATTGGTAGTTAATATACTAATCGATAACATTTAATTTGTCAACAGAAAAATAAAAAAAAATAAAAAAATATCATCTTGATACATTTTATATATTATGATATCATTATTATGAAGAATAGGTGATACTATGAATAAAAGGAAATTATTTGGCACATTAATTGCAGTTATAGGTTTTGCTATTCTTGTGATAGGAGCAACATTTGCATGGTTGACTTATAATATAAATGCAACCAATGGAGTATACAATACAGTAACATCATGCTTTAATATAAGTTCATCAGAGGGAAATGACATTAATACAACATTAAATTATGTAACAAATCCTACATTGGGAGCAAGTACATCTGTTACAATGACTTTGGCTAGTAATTGTGATATATCTGCTAACGGAATTATAAAAGTGAACGTTTTAAATACAACTAGTGCAAATTTACTTCAACAAGTTTCAGAACATTGTGAAAATCCTAACACACTAGAAACATTATATAACTATAATAATGTGACTGATTGTATTAACAATGGTGGCGAATGGGTATCGGTTGGTAGAGCTTTTAAGTATGCCATTTATAATGTAAGTAATCCTACAAGTAGTACAATACCATTGAAAGTAGGATATATAACCCAACCTAGTGATATCACATTGTATAGTGTGACACTAAAGCCAGGAGTAACATATACATATTACATATACTTTTGGTTAGACGGGGAAGTAGCTACGGAAGTTCAAAGTGGTGTATCATTTGCCGGAACTATTCATACTGATGCCGTTCAAAATGGAGAATATATTAATCCACCAGAATTAGTAGATGGCTTAATTCCAGTAAAATTATCAGTATCAGGCGATACTGTCACAACAGTAGCTACAACTGACCCAGAATGGTACGATTATGATAATAAGAAATGGGCTAATGCTGTTTTAGTAAAAGCATCAGGGGTCAAAACTCGTGCTCAAAACTCCGTAGTAGGTACAGTCATAGATGAATCTGATATCCTAGCATACTATGTATGGATACCAAGATACTCTTATAAAGTATGGCAATATACTGGTGTATCAAATCTTGGCCAAGAAAGAGAAATTGATATTAAATTTATATCACAAGATGTCAAAGATACAGCTTCAGCTAATGGACGATTACATACTCATCCAGCCTTTACTTTTGGAGATAAAGAACTCTCTGGTATTTGGGTAGGTAAATTTTCACCGAGTCGTGCATCAGGAGGAATAACCACAAACAACTTAGGAGTAGACACTGGTTCAGTAATATGTAATGAAACAGAATGCGATAATTCCCAAATTATAAGAATTATACCTAATGTGACTGCCTTGAGGTCTAATAGGATAGCCAGTGAATTTTATGCCACAAGATTTATGGAGACTAGTGGCAATGTATTTGGTTTAACCGACTCAACAGTCGATTCTCATATTATGAAAAACTCTGAATGGGGAGCAGTGGCTTATTTATCACATTCTAAATATGGAATAAATTCTGGTATTAGATTGAACAATAATAGTAACTATACTACAGGGTGTGGAGCATCGGAAGATGATGCTAGTAGTGCTTCCACTTGTGATATTGAATATGGAACGGTGTCAGTATATCCGCAAAGTACTACTGGTAATGTTACAGGAATATTTGACATAGCCGGTGGAGGAACAGAACATATAATGGGCCATTGGGGAGATGCAACAACATATGGTACCAATTCTGGATTTAGCTCGACATATTCACTTCCTGATCCCAAATATTATGATAATTATCCAAATAATCAGTTTTCTGGGACAGGAAGTACGAATTTTAATTTTTGTACATTAGAGTATTGCGGGGGTCATGCACTAAATGAGACATATAGATGGTATAGGGATTATACTGGTTTTGCCTATTCTGATTTTCCATGGTTTACTCGTGGCGGTAATTCTGGTACTACTGCCGGACAATTTGCCGTTTGGTATAATACTGGTGCACCAGATCTTAGTATCACATTTAGAACTATCCTGGTTTCGGAATAAATAATCAAGAAATAACTTAGTTATTTCTTTTTTTTCTTATATTTGCTATAATTATATTGGAGGTTTTCCATATATGAAAAAAGTATTAGTTATCGGGGGGGGTACTGGATTATCTGCCTTACTTAAAGGATTAAAATTATTTCCTATTGATATAACTGCTGTTGTTACTGTAGCAGATGATGGAGCATCTACTGGTAGACTTAGACAAGAATTTAATATACCTGCAGTTGGAGATCTTCGTAAGGTATTGGTAGCATTATCTGAAACAGAACCTATTGTGGAAGATCTTCTTCAATATCGTTTTGATACATATAGTGATTTAAATAAACATGCTGTTGGTAATCTTATGTTGGCAGCCCTTTATAATATAACAGGTAGTTTAACTAAGTCACTTGAAGCTATTAGTAAAATATTAAATATTAAAGGTAAAGTACTACCTTTTACTGAAGATAGTCCTACACTTGTTGCACAAATGAAAGATGGAACTATTGTGGAAGGTGAAGATCATATTACGAAGGCTCATAAGAAAATAGATAAGGTTAAATATAAAGAAAAAATAAAAGTAACTCCAGAAGTAATTAAAGAAATAGAAAACTCTGACTTAATAATTATTGGTATAGGTAGTTTATATACAAGTATTATTCCTAACTTATTATCTTCTGAAATGAAAAGAGCATTAAATAAATCTAAAGCTAAAAAGATGTATATTTGCAATATGATGAGCCAATATGGAGAAACTGATGGATATAGTGCATCAGACTGTATTAAACAAATCAACAAATATGTTGATAAACATTTTATTGATGTTGTTTTAACTAATAATAAAAAGATGCCTGATAATATCCTAGATTTATATAAAGAAGAACATGCTGAAGTAATACAAGTAGATAAAGATAACATTAAAAAAATGGGCATTGAAGTCTTGTCAACAGACTTACTTAGTTTAGAAAATAATCAAGCTAAACACGATCCAATTAAAACAGCCTTAGCTATATTTACATACTTAACTAAAGGTGATAAATAATGAGTTTTTCCACGGATATAAAAAATGAAGTAACTAAGCTAGATTCATCAAGGGAAGAATTAATATCAGAATTATCTGCTATCGTAAGAAATAGTGCTTTAATTACTGATAATATAGAAATTAATATTGAAAATAATTCTTTAGCTAGAAGAATATTTAAACTATTCAAGGACGTTTATGATATTATACCTACAATTACCATACGAAAGAAATACTTTAATCGTGGCATCAGTTATATATTAACTGTAGGAAAAAATACTAAACAAGTACTTAAAGATTTATCTATTATAGATGATAATAATAAATATCTAAATATTCCTCATGATTATATAATATCTGATGAAGATTTATTAAGATCATATTTAAGAGGACTATTTATATCAGTAGGTAGTTTAAATGATCCTAAAACATCTAGGTATCACTTAGAGTTTTGGGTAGATAATAAAGAATATGCATACTTTATTAATAAATTATTGAATAATTATTATTTAAATAGTAAAGTTATTCATAGAGAAAAAAATTATGTCATATATATAAAAGAAGCAGAAAAAATAAGTGATTTTTTAAGAATAATAAAAGCATATAATGCTGTAATGTATTATGAAGATATAAGAATATATCGCGATCATAAAAATATGACTAATAGATTAAATAACTGTGAACAAGCTAATATGGATAAAATATTCTATACAGCATCAAGAGAAATAAAAGCAATAGAAAGATTAAAAGAACTAGGAGTTTATGATACTATGGATGATAAAATAAAAGAAGTGATGGAATATCGCCTAAAGTATCCAGAATATTCTTTACAAGAATTAAGTGATATCATAAGCACTGAAACAAAGAATAAAATAACTAAATCAGGACTTAACCATAGATTTAGAAAAATAAGAGAAATATTAGAACAAATAGACAATAAAGATAAAAAATGATATAATTTCAAATGAAAGAAGTGATTTAAATGACATTTTTTGAAGAATTAAAATGGCGTGGATTAGTCAAAGATATGAGTAGTCCAGAAATAGAGAAGAAATTAAATGAAGAAAAATTAACTTTCTACTGGGGAACAGATCCTACAGCAGATAGCTTACACTTAGGACATTATTCATCCTTGGTAACTGCTAAAAGATTAGCTAAGTATGGGCATCATCCAATATTACTTGTTGGAGGAGCCACAGGACTAATTGGTGATCCTAGACCAACAGCAGAAAGAGAAATAATCGATAAAGAAGTCTTAAATAAGAATTTAGAAGGTATTAAAAATCAAGTTAATAAAATATTTGAGGGAAAAGCAGAAATGGTTAATAACTATGATTGGTTTAAAGGCTATGAATTTATTGTTTTTTTAAGAGATGTTGGTAAATATATTAATGTTAACTATATGCTAGATAAAGATATTATAAGAAGAAGACTGGAAACCGGTATTACTTATGCAGAATTTTCTTATACATTAATACAAGGCTATGATTTTTATAAATTATATAAAGATAAGAATTGTATCTTACAAGCAGAAGGATCTGATCAATGGAGTAATATTACAACAGGAATAGACTTAGTAAGAAAAATCACTGGTAATGAAGTATATGGTTTTACTATGCCATTAGTCTTAGATAAAGACGGTAAAAAGTTTGGTAAGAGTGAAGGTAATGCTTTATGGTTAGATGAAAATAAAACTTCTAGTTATAAATTATATCAATATCTTATTAATGTAGACGATACAATGGTTATTGATTACTTAAAGATATTTACATTTTTGACTAAAGAACAAATCGAAGAATTAGAAAGACAAAATAAAGAGCATCCAGAATTACGAGAAGCTCATAAAGCTCTAGCTAGAGAAATAATTACTGATTTGCATGGCAAAGAGAGTTATGAAAAGGCTGTATTAATGAGTGAAGCATTATTTACAGGTAAGTTTACAGACTTATCTAAAGAAGAAATCGAAGAACTATTTGCTAGTTATGACAAAAAGAATGTTCATAATGAAAATATCGTAGACTTATTAATTTCTATTGGAGCCTCAAACAGTAAAAGAGAAGCAAGAGAATTCGTATCTGGAAATGCTATTAGTATTAATGGTGAAAAAGTTAACGACCTAGAATATGTAATAAGTGATAAAGACTTCTTACATGATACATATATAATAATTAAAAAGGGTAAAAAGAATTATTTCATTGGAGTAAAGGAGTAAAAAAATGAAGAAATTTGGCGATAGAAAAGATGCTAGAAGAGTAAGAGAAATTACTGGTATGCAACAGATAGCTATGGATTTAAAACCCAATCGTAGTGTTAGTGATGTGTATATCAATAATATGATGGATTTAACAAAATTATGTGAATATGTTGAAAAAAAGAAAAAAGAAGGTAGTGAAATAACATACTTTCATGCTTTTGTAACAGCTATTGCAAAAGTAATATATAATAGACCAAAATTAAACTGGTTTGTAGCCAATAGACATATGTATGAGCATAATGATGTCGTAATATCATTTGTAGCAAAAATAGCTTTTTCTGATAGTTCAGAAGAAATGATGATCTTACAAAAAATAGATGAAAATGATAATATTAATACCATTAGTAAAAAAATAAAAGAAAAAGTAGATAATATCCGCAAAAACAAAGAAGTATCTAAAAAAGGTGCTAACGGAGCTATTGATATATTAGCTAAATTACCTAATCCTATTAGAATACCAATAGTAGGATTACTTAAATGGTGTGATAAGAAAGGTATCTTACCTAAGTCACTAGTATATGATAATTTATATTATAGTAGTATGATAGTTTCTAACTTAGGTTCTATTGGATGTGGAGCAATATTCCATAATATAACTGATTTTGGAGCTTGTTCATCACTTTTAACAATGGGAGAAATTAAAACTAAAGTAGAAATTAATGAAAAAGGAAAAGAAATAACTAAAAAAGTATGTGAATTTGGAATAAACTTAGATGAAAGAATAGCAGATGGATATTATTTTGCTAAATCATTACAATTACTTCAATATATCTTTGATAATCCATCTTTATTGGAGGGTCCTGCAAATGATAAGATCACTATTCAATAAATTAACTAAAAAAATTAGTGACATCATAGATAAAATTAAACATAAAGAACCTTGGTATAAATACTATGGTAATAATCCTAGACATTTGAAATATCCTGATTTAACCATTTATGAATTGGTTCGTGAAACTAGCGAATCATATCCATTTAATGTTGCATTTTCCTATTATGGGAGAGAAATCACTTATAAAGAGTTTATTAATAATGTAAAAAAGATAGCATCTGCCTTACTTGAAATAGGAGTAAGTGAAGGAGATATAGTTACTATATGCATGCCAAATACACCAGCTGCCATTAGCATGTTTTATGCCATTAATATGGTCGGAGCAGTAGCCAGTATGATTCATCCATTATCTTCAGAAAATGAAATAGAATTATATTTAACTAACTCTAAAAGTAAATATATCATGATATTAGATATGGTTTATGATAAATTACTAAAAGTATTAGACAAAACTAATGTAGAACATATCATAGTAAGTAGTGTATCAGATGACATGACCGAAGGAAAAAGGGCTTTATATTGGTTCTTCAAAGGAAGAAGATTACACTTAGAAAAAAATGATAAAGCTATACTTTTTAAAGATTTCTTAAAGAAAAGTATTTATTATAAAGAAGTAGTACCAGCTTATCGTGAAAAGAATGACGATGCGGTAATATTATATAGTGGAGGAACCACTGGTAATCCTAAAGGAATTGTTTTGACTAATAGAAACTTTAATGCCTTGGCTATGCAAAGTCATATTATGGCTGATCCATCTAAAGCAGGAGATTCCATACTATCAATAATGCCTATATTTCATGGCTTTGGATTAGGAGTATGCATTCATACACCATTATATATTGGTATGACTTGTATCTTAGTACCAGATTTTACTCCTAAAAAATTTAGTAGTCTAATCAAAAAACATAAACCAACATTTATTGCTGGAGTTCCAACGTTATATGAAGCGTTACTTAAAAACAATTTTTCCAAAAATGGACTTGCCTCAGTAAAAGTAGTAATATCAGGAGGAGATACTTTAACACAAGACTTAAAGAGTAGATTAGATGAATTTTTAAAAGAACATGGATCTACTGCTGAAGTAAGAGGAGGATATGGATTAACAGAATGTACTGGAGCATGTTGTTTAACTCCTACTAAATTCTATAAACCAAATATTATTGGTATGCCATTTCCTGATATGACATTTAAAATTGTTAAAATTGATACAACAGAAGAAGCTAAATTAAATGAAGATGGAGAAATATGTGTTAATGGCCCAACAGTTATGAAGGGTTATTTAAATAATCCTGAGGAAACTAAAACTACATTAGTTAAACATGCTGATGGGAAAACGTGGTTACATACTGGAGATATTGGTTACATGGATGAAGAAGGATTTGTATACTTTAAACAAAGATTAAAAAGATTGATTATTTCATCTGGATATAATATATATCCAAGTTATGTTGAAGAAATAATTAATAAATGCCCTCAAGTCGAAACATCAGTAGTAGTAGGTATACCACATCCATATAAAAAACAAGTAGTAAAAGCTTATATAGTCTTAAAAGACGGTATTAAACCCAACGCTATTACTAAAAAGCAAATTAAAAAATATTGCGAAAGTAACTTGGCTAAATATTCTTGGCCTTATGAATATGAATTTAGAGATAGTCTACCTACAACTAAAGTGGGAAAAGTAGCATATAAAGAATTATAAAAAGAAGGTGACAATATGGTAATGGAAGCAAGAGATATTAAAATAGATATCTATAATAAATTAAAAGATAAAGTAATTGATTTAGATAGACGTCCATCATTTACTGTTATTCAAGTAGGCAATAATGAAGCCTCAAATGTCTATATTGAAAACAAGAAAAAAATGGCTAACTACATTGGTTATACATTTGACCATATAAAAATAGATAAAACAACTACAGAAGAATTAATAGATATTATCGAAAATTTAAATAATGATGATAGTATTGATGGAATACTAGTTCAAATGCCATTACCAGATAGTATAGATACCGTTAAAGTATTAAATACTATTAATCCTAAAAAAGATATTGATGGACTAACAGACTATAACAGTGGACACTTGATGCATAATGAAGATTGTTTATTACCATGTACACCAGCCGGTATAATTAAATTATTGGATCACTACAAAATAGATGTAACAGGTATTCATACTGTTATATTAGGAAGAAGCAATCTAGTAGGAAAACCATTAGCCAATCTTCTAATCAATAGAAGAGCTACTGTTACAGTATGTAATGCCAAAACAGAAAACTTAAAGAAATATACCTTAGATGCTGATATCTTAATTGTAGCTACAGGACACAAACACCTAGTAACAAAAGATATGGTTAAAGAAGGTGCTATAGTTATTGATGTTGGAATAACAAAAGAAGATAACAAACTATACGGTGATGTTGACTTTGATCATGTCATTGATAAAGCTAAATATATAACTCCAGTACCTGGAGGAGTAGGCCAAATGACTATGGCTATGTTGGCCTACAATATCTATAGAGCTTTTAAATTAAATAATAGCAAAAGAAGTTAAATTAACTTCTTTTTTAAATAAGTTAACAATCAGCAAATACATCTGTTCGCTTTATATATTGACAATTCGTTTATCTGTGATATACTCATCTAAGAAGGATCAGAGAAAGAAGGAATAAATGAATAAAAACAAACTAGAAACAATAACAAATTTATTTGAAGGACACGAAATAAGAAGTATTTGGAATAGTGAAAAAGAAGATTATTATTTTAGTGTTATTGATGTGATCGGTGCATTGACTGATAGTGTTAATCCCAGAAACTATTGGAATATGCTAAAAAGTAGGCTTAACGGTGAGGGAAGTGAACTGTACACAACTTGTGTACAGTTGAAAATGAAAGCTAAAGATGGCAAATTAAGAGAAACGGATACACTAGATACAGAAGGCATATTTAGATTGATTGAATCAGTTCCAAGTCCTAAAGCAGAACCATTTAAATTATGGTTAGCCAAACTTGGTAGAGAAGAAGTAGATAATGTATTCGATCCATCTAAAGGTATAGATAAAATGATAGATTTTTATCTTAAAAAAGGATATTCGTTAGAATGGATTGAAGAAAGAATTAAAGCAATTATTAATGGAAAAAAATTAACCAAAACTTGGTGCGATAATGGTATAAATAGTAATTTAGAATATGCAATTCTTACTAATGCTATTTATAAAGAATGGTCAGGAATGACATCTTCTGAATATAAAGCATATAAAGGGATAAGAAAAGAAAATCTAAGAGATAATATGTCAGATATTGAAGTCCTTTTAACTGATTTAGGAGAAATAGCTACTCGTGATATAGCAAGAGAAGGACGTCCTAAGGGACTTGATGAAAATATGATGGTAGCTAAACATGGTGGTAGTGTTGCAAAAGATGCCAGAGATTCCTATGAAAAAAATACAAAGAAAATAGCAATATCTAAAAATAACAATTTAAAATATAAATATGACAATGGTAAAATAGAAAGTAAATAATTATATTTATGCTTGCAAATTGAATAAATATATGCTAATATTAATTTTGCAGGCAAAATAATCTTGATATAAACGTTTCTTTTTTGAAAAAGTAACGTTTTTTTGCGTTATATAAAGGAGGTAAAATGGAATTAGAAAAGCACGAATTAGAACTCGAACGTGCTAGGTTGAAAGAAACAATTGACCTAATTAGAGAAAAAATCTCTATCTTAGGTAGCGAACTCATTGAAAGAGAAGATGAAGCAATCAAATTTAAAAAATTCATGTGGGATAATAAAGCAGAATTAGACCCTGGCGAATTAAAAACTATGATGTCAGATAGTGATCTAGAAATTCAACTTATGACAAATAAAGGCGAATACTTAAAGAAACTATATCGTATTCAAAATAATCCCTATTTTGGTTCTATCATCTTTGATGATGGACAAAATAAGGATAATATTTATATAGGTATTACTCATGTAGAAAAAAATTTAAACTATTATGTTCATGATTGGCGTAGCCCAATATGCTCACTATTTTATGACTATGAAGTAGGACCCGCTAGTTATATAGCTCCAATGGGATTAATTAAAGGTAATATCTTAAGAAAAAGACAATATACAATAAAAGATGCAAAATTAATTCATGTCTTTGATAATAACATTAATATTGATGATGAATTACTCCAAGAAGTATTAGCTAATACCACCAATGATAAAATGAAAAATATCGTTAACACTATTCAAATGGAACAAAATAAAGTAATAAGAAATCTAGAAGATAAAAACTTAATAGTAGAAGGTATAGCAGGATCAGGAAAAACATCCGTAGCCCTTCATAGAATAGCTTTTCTTCTATATAGAATAGTAAATTTATCATCAAATAATGTCTTAATATTTTCTCCTAACAAAGTATTTTCAGAATATATATCCAATGTCTTACCAGAACTTGGTGAAGATAATACGATGCAAACTACTTTTAGTGATTTCTTAAATTTAGAAATAAAAGAATTTAAACATATAGAATCATTCACAAACTTCATAGAAAGAAGTTATAGCAATAATAAAAAAGACTTTGATATTATAAAATATAAACAAAGTGATGAGATAATAGAAGATATTGATAAATATATTGAATCGTTAGAAAAAAATATTAAATTTACAGATGGAATAATTAATAGAGATTATACTTATACTAAAGATGAATTAAACTATATGTTAAGAGAACGTTATTCTAGACATAAACTATATGCAAGAATTGAATTTATCGGAGAAAAAATATGTGAACAAAGTTATAATGGCAAATTAAATAAAAAAAGCACTATAAAAAAACAGTTATATGAAATATTAAACATTCCTAGAAGTGTTATAGATATATATATCAATTTCTTTAAAAGTAATTATTCAAAATATAATATCGATATGAATTATTTAAAAAATAATAAGAATAATCTAAATTATGAAGATGCTTGCTTATTTATATATATAAAATCATTATTATATGGATTTAACTATAATACATATATAAAACAAATAGTCATAGATGAAGCCCAGGATTATACATTACTACAATTTAAAATAATTAAATCAATATTTAAAGCAGCAAACTATACAATATTAGGAGATGTTAATCAAACAATAAATCCATATTATAAATATAATTCTTTAAATGAAATAAATAATATCATATCTGGTAAGTATATAGAACTATTAAAAACCTATAGAAGCAGTGCAGAAATAATAGAGTATAGCAATAAAGTATTAGGACTTAATCATGCTGTCGCTATAAGAAGAAGTCAAAATATACCAGTAACTATTAAAGAAGAAAAAAGATTAAAAGAAGATTTAATGGCTGATATAAGTGAGCTTAATAAATATGGAAAGAGCATTGGTATAATTACAAAAAACAATGAAGAAACAAACAAAATATATGACTTATTAAAGAATAAATTAAATATTAAATTAATAAATAATAATTCTAAAAATTTTGCCAGGGATTTAGTAGTTACACCAGTATATATAGCTAAAGGACTAGAATTTGATAGTGTCATAATATATACAGATAAAGATAATAAATATACTAAAGAAGAAAAGCACTTATATTATGTTGCCATAACAAGATCCCAACATAAATTAATTGTGTATAATCAGGAGTAAAACAAAATTTATAAAAAATGTCAAAAAAAGTATTGACAAATGTAAATTTGTATATTACAATAAAATTGCTTAGATAGAATAAAATATTATGTATATTATGTAACATATTGTTATACCTGATTGTTATTGATAAGTCAGATAATGTTTATCGAAATGATCTAAAATAATATAATAATATATAAAATTCTTGATTCCACAAAAGGGTGTGGTCTTATCTGATCTAAGTATTACAATTGTTATTGAGAAAGAAAACTCAAAAGATAAGAGACTGAACTAAATACTGATAATATTTAGATAAAATGTCATAATTATTAAAAATATAATTGATTGACTTTTGAAAAAAAGTCACATATCTTGTTTAGATATGTTAAATAATTATATTAACAATAAATATTAAATAATGAATTCAAATACGGAA
>CAZZAK010000014.1:0-15197 GCA_964652515.1 uncultured Clostridium sp.
AGTAAATAATATTGCATCTGCTATAAAACTATTAGGAAGTGTATATTGTAATTGATATATTTTATCATTACGTTCTCCAAATACAGAAGATAAAATATGTTTAAGATTAACTTCTCCAAAAATACCTCTACTCTTTTTATCAGTAAGTATCCCTTCTAAACCAACAATATCAGTTGACAAATTATCAATCTTCTTTTGTGCTTCATCTATTTTAGATAATCTCTCCAATACACTAGTAAATGTCTTATTTGTTTTATTAAAACTATCATCTAATCTTTCATTTACCTTATCCGTAATAGCTACTAATCTTTTTTCTATTTTATCATCTAATTTATCTATATCATCAGTCATTGTTTTCATAATATCAGTTTTAAAATTAGCTAATTCTTTGATATTATTATTCTCCATCATACTCATTCTATCTTCTAATCTGTTATTTCCTCTAGCTAATAATATAACTAATAATATGATTACTACTACCAAAAGTCCTATAATTATATATTCCATAATATCACCTCTATTTTATATCATCATATTTTTCTCTTATATAAAATGTCTTATAACCAAAAGAATTAAGCCTATCACTAATTTCCCTACTTTGTATTCCACTATCACAATATAAATAATAAGTATCATGCTTATTTAAATACATTGAATAATTAGAAAGTAAACTATAATAAGGAATATTTCTAGCATTTCTTAAATGTCCTTGATTATAACTATAATTATCTCTAATATCTATTATATTACTATATTTATCTAAATTATAATAACTAACCTCATTCATAATACCACCCTAAATTATTTTATGAATACTATGAATAAGTACTTATCAAAAAAGACTATTTATTCATCTTTTTATTAATAAAATCAATTGCCCACTTAGAATTCAATTTATAAATAAACTTCATAAATTTACTATCACTACCTAAAAATAATTTAAATTTATTTTTCTCTATACCTTCAATAATCATATTAGCAGCATCATATGACGATAGTAATTTATATGAACTATCATTAGACGTAATATTTTTCTTAACATTAGAATTATCCATTATATTAGTATTCATTGCCCCAGGACATACTACCATTACTCTTACATTTGTATCTCTAAGTTCTGAATATAACCCTTCCGTAAATAACTTTAATGCAGCTTTAGAAGCCCCATATACTGATTGACCAGGAAATGGAAAAAATCCACCCATACTAGATACATTAACTATATATGTTTCACCCTTACTATCAATCATATCTGATAAAAATAATCTAGTTAAATTAACAGCCCCATAAAAATTAATATTCATAACTCTATCAATAACATCATCAGATAAATCTACAATATTAATAAAAGGTTGTATAATACCAGCATTATTTATTAATATATCTACATTCTTATTATCTTTTATATATTTATCATGAAATTTCTTTAATTCTTCTTTCTTACTAATATCTACTTTATATGTTTTTAACTTATCGCTATTTACTTCACTCTCTAATTCCTTCAAATTATCTTGATTAATATCTAATCCAAAAACAATAGCTCCTTTAGATAATAAATTTTTGGTCATTTCCTTACCTATACCAGAAGCACATCCTGTTATAATTACTTTTTTATTATTTACTTCCATATCATTCACCATTTTAATCATAACATAATATTTATTATTTTTAAATCACCATTTATTTACTTGTCATTTAATTGTCATATTTAATTATTAAATAAACATATAATATCATGGTGATATGATGTTTACAATAAATGATGCTATTAATGCTGCTAATTATTTAGGAATAATATTTGATAAATTTAGTCCTCAAGATTTTCTTCGTGGAATTAATATTGAATTAGAACATGGCCTTGTTAATCCTATGACAGATGTTACTAATGATGATTTGATAATGACTGCCAAAATAGCGTTAGCTCATTTAAATGAGTTTCCAAATTATTATAATAAGGATTATGGTTTAAAGAAATTTGAAGAATACTTAAAAAGCAATTTAGTAAACTAAATTGCCTTTTAACTGCATAAAGTATATTATGAATAATTCCAATGAATTAGATTTTGAAGACTTTCTTTTAATTATATCTATCATCTTAACTCTATTAAATATTTATGGTAATTATAATAGTAAAATATATTTACAAACTAAAGACATAAATTATAAAATAACATCTAACGAAATATTTAAATTTACCCTATCAATTACACTTCTTATATATATTTACTTCTTTATAAGAAATTATAATTCTTATAAAAACGTAGAACAAATACAAAAAAAATTATATAGTACTAAAGTATTTGGAACAATATTTTTAATTGCAGGTATTCTTTGCCTATTATATTTTCAAAATAATGAAACAAATTTTATAAATACTCCTGCTATATAATATATTTCATTACTTCCTCTTTATCATCTAAATGAACTTTATCATGACCTATTATTTGATAATCTTCATGTCCTTTACCAAGTATCAATAATATATCATCTTTTTCTAACAAATCTATTCCCTTTTTAATAGCTTCCTTTCTATCTATAATAACTTCATAATTATCACTATTTACTCCTTTTAAGATATCATTCATTATTTTTTCAGGATCTTCCGTTCTAGGATTATCTGAAGTAAATATTACATAATCACTAAGTTTTGAAGAAGTACTACCCATTATTGGTCTTTTAATGGGATCTCTATCTCCTCCACATCCAATTATTGTAATTATTCTTTTTCTCTTAAGTTCATTATAAGCACTTATTACTTTTTCAACTGCGTCTGGCGTATGAGCATAATCAATTACTACATAACCATCTTTTACTTTATATAATTCACATCTGCCAGGAGGAGACTTTAACAATTTAGATTTAGAAATAATATCATAAATAGAATATCCGTACTCATGAACTAGAGATAATGCCATCATATAATTATAGACATTAAATTTATTTGCTAGAGGAATATTAACACTATATTCTTTTTCTTTATAAATAAATTTAATATTCGTACCCTCTAGAGATATATCAATATTTTTAATATAATAATCATCTTTTTCACTAAATCCAACAGTATATCCTTTACCAAATTTAGTTATAAATTTCTCACTATTATCATCATCACCATTAACTATTAATTTACCATCATCACTTAAATAATTTACTATTTTTAATTTATCTAGTAGATAATTATCCATATTCTTATGATAATCCAAATGATCCTCCGTTAAATTAGTAAACATAGCACTATCTAGTTTTAATCCATATATTCTTTCATAAGATAGTGCATGGCTACTAACTTCCATTACTATTACCTTAATTCCCTCTTCAATAGAATCAAGTAATATATTATAAATAGTCAATATATCAGGAGTAGTATTACTTGTCATAAATTCTTTATTCTTAGACTTATATCCCAAAGTACCTAAATAAGCACACTCTAATCCCATCAGATTTAATAATTGATAACATAAATATGCTGTTGTTGTTTTACCATTAGTACCAGTTATACCTATTATTTTTAGATTATTATTAATTTTATCACTATATTCTTCTTTTAATACTTTTTTTAAATATTTTTTTGTTGAAGGAACAACTTCAATTCGTGCAAAATCCTTTTCACTAACTACTTTATTAGCACCATTTATTAATGCATCTATAATATAATCATGCCCATCAACAGTATAACCAGGAATGGCAATAAAAGTATCTCCTTTCTCTACTTTTCTTGAATCCACTTTATACTTCAATATATTCACATCCTCATATATAAAATATGCATATAAATAGATTATGTTAATTCATACCCAAATAAATTGTCATATTAAAATAAAAGTAATAATAATATATTATAAGGAGAAAATAATTATGAACTTTACCATATTAAGTATAATCATAATATCAATGATAGGTACCATAGCACACTTCACATATGATATAAGTAATCACAACAAAATAATAGGATTATTTTCAGCTGTTAATGAAAGCACATGGGAACACATTAAAATAGCCTTAACTCCTACATTCCTTTGGTCTTTAGTAGATGGTTTTATATATGGAAATAATCCTAATTATTTTTTAGCAAAATTTATTAGTTTAATCATTATTATTATCTTGATGCCTACTTTATTTTATGGATATAAAAATATATTAAAAAAGAATTTCTTCATACTAGATATAATAATATTTTATATTGTCATTATTGTCAGCCAACTATTATTTAATAATATAATCAAAATAACCCCAATAAGTTTTATATTAAAATATATATCATGTATAGGCATATTTATTATATTTGGTGGCTATATGATACATACATTAATACCTCCTAAAAGTATTATATTTAAAGACCCTATATCCAATAAATATGGATTTAAAGGACATACAGATAATTAAAAAGCCTAATTTCTAGGCTTTTTCTTACTTCTTACTTCTTACTGGTACGGGTTTTACTTCTTACTGGTCCTTTTTTTCTTGCATTACCAACCTGTGTTTGACGATATATTAAAGGTAACTTTTCACCAATTTTTGTAATTGGCAAATATTCTTTACCAAGTTTTTCCTGAACATCTAGCAAGAAATTGTCAACTCCAGATCTTTGTTTATAGACAAAATTCCTAAGTTCAGGATGAATATTAAGTATGTGCTTTTTCAATCTATCTCTCATCTTGTTTACACATTCCCAATTTACTACTTCAACGTCAAAAACAAATTTAACTAATTCAAACACACCATTCATATAAACAGGATTAGGAGTAAAATCTCTTTCATTAAAATCAGTAAACACAGCAAATATATCTTTCAAATCATATTCTCTAACCTTAGTCTCAGTCATATTCTCCTCCTTTAGTAATTATTTATTATAACACATTTTTAATTAATTACAGCCTTATATTCAAATTAAATACAAAATATTTGAACATGAACAAATTTAAAATCTCTAACTTAAAAGTTAGAGATTTTTTCTTAAAGCTAATATTGCACATTTTTGTTCTTCTGTACCATTAATTCTTCTAGCAACAAAAGGAACAATCTCTTCATTTTTACCAGTAATTTCATTAATATATACATCTGATTGGAAAAATATTGGATGTTCTGATGGTTTTTCTGGCATATAATAATAAATATAATGCATTAATGCAACCCCATTATCTCCTAGGATATTTATAAGCTGATTCTCATATTCCACTAATTGTTCATACTTCCATCCATGTTTAAAATACTTTGAAAAATAATCTAAAATATTTGATAGAAGTATTAAATCATACTTTTCTCTACTTCTTATACCTAAATTCTTAGCATCATAGCATTCAAAATGTATATTAGTCATAGCTAAAGAATGTTTAAAGTTATCATAATCTTCTTTGCTAGCTAAATACGAATTAACATATGGCAAATCTACCTTATCCGGATATGATAAAATACTAAAAAGGCTATTAAGCGTTGTAGACTTGCTGGCATAATCCACAACTCTTTTCCAATATCTTCTATATATCAAATCCATATAAGGAATAGTATCTGAAATTAATTGTAACTCTTCATCAAGTGAAAACTTTCTCCTCATAATGGAATCCATAATATTCAAAAATGTATCATAATCATACTTAAGAATCCAAGGAACTTTCAATCCAAAAAAATAAAATTCTGTTAATTTATTTAAATCAAATGTATCAACCTCTTTGATACCAGAATTAATAATATTGAGAACTTGATCTCCACTTCCTAAAACTGATAAAGCATTTTCGCAGCCAGAAACATCAAACTTTTCTAAATATTGTTTGATACATTCATTTGTTACTACATAAAAAGGACTATATTCAGAAAAATCTGAACAACACATATAAGGATCAAAAAATACCTTTGAGTCTAACCTTTCAAACCAATCAGTAGGAATACCCTCATCAATCTTTCTCTTTGTATGATAAAAACAACAATCAATATTCCCAAGCATCTCAGCCATATGCTTACTCATATTATTCACCTCTAAATCCTTATTAATATAACACTTTTTCCCTTCATAGCACATTTACATAGTAATACATCTTTTCAGTGATTAATACCATATCATAAAAACAAACAAATGTCAATTTTTGATTACCAAACTATAATTTAATAATCATTCAATTTTTAAACCTAGTTATTTAAGAAATAAAGTATATTTTTTAAAAATATGATATAATCTTATTATAAGGAGGATTTAAATGAAGAAAAAAATATTAATTAGCCTTTTAGCATTTATTATGTGTTTTACTCTAGTTGGTTGTAGCAATAATTATAATGAAACTAACGTATCATCAAATAATACTAATAATACAAATACAATAGATAAAACATCTAAATCAGATAGTGATTCCATACCTATATCAGAAAATTCAGGACTTTATGATAATGATCTACCATTAGGTCTTGAAAATAATTATCTTAAAGTAAATGGAAATGATATAGTAATAAGAATCCAAACATCTGGAAGTTCAAAACAACAAGCAAATGGCCCATATTACATCTATTATAATGTTTATGTAGGAAATGATACTCTTGGACTTAATTGTGTAAGAGATGCCATCTATCATCTCGAAGGATATGGTATAACAATGTTAAAAGAATTCAATGAAGAAGAAGATATAGGGGTTAATTATGAATTCTTTGAATGGGATTTTACTTCTTCAACACATAAAGGTAAAGATAAAGAATATGTTGCCATTTCTCTTCCAGCAGGTATAGATGATAAAAACCAAGCAAGTCTTTTAATAACTACAGATAATGGAAAGTTATTAGGAGAATTTATTGCTGATATAGTACATGATACTAATTTAACAGGACCAGACGTTGAAAAATATAAAAACCATAGTGGTGACATTGTATTTAATTCAATTAAAAATGGTGATATTACTTATTTAATCCCAACAGAAGCGATGTATAAGAAAGATTCAAATGGTAAAAAAGTTCTAGATTCCTCACTTGATGTAATTGAATTAGAAGAACATTCTGTAACTATGAATAATAATAAAGCAATAGATACAAAAACTAATAATATATATAAAATAACAAATGCTACTGGAAAATCTTTTAACTTTGGTGAATTCAGACATTTGTAATTAATAAATATATAAAAAAGATTTAGGAAAAAAAGAAATAATCTCTTTTTCAAAAGAAAAAATTAATTCAATTAATGAATTAGTAGAAAATATGAAAATACATAGTGAAACATTATCATCATCCACTAGAAAATCAGGTGTAAGATAAACCTGATTTTTTAGATTAAACTTATAAAGTAGATATATTTTGATAAAGCAATAAAAAGCTCAGTAGGATAAAAAAAGACTTATCATTTAAGATAAATCAGATGAACAAGTTTTTGAATAACGCTATTTTGAACCTATTCAAAACTAACCTATATACTAAATACTAATTTAGTAAAGATAAAAAAGATAAAAACACAAGTGGGACATCTCTTTTGGTTCTTTAAATAATTATAAAGAGTTAGCCCATATCTAATCCCACTAATTTTTATTGAAATATAAAGAAAAATTACAATTATAAATATCGTAATAGTTCTCTATAAAATTATATTTTTAATCACGTCTTATTTATTCAAATTCCATTAATTTTTTATAAATTCCCCTACTCAATACACGAGCTTCTCCTTTATCTCTATTAATATCTTTACATATGCTATCGGTACATATCTTTTCTAAATATTCTTTTGGACAATTTCTAAAATCAACCTTGTCTAAAAAATCATCCTCACTTTTTAATAGCTTAACATCACCATGACGTAGATTATGCATTGCACGTGATTCAATCATATTAGCAAGTTTATCTAATTTATGTACTGCAGATTCATCAGTCATATTGCCTATAAGATAATGTTTTCCGACAATTTTTTTCATTATATATATATGATCTAAACTGTATGCGTTTTCAAGCATACTTCTGTATAATCCACCTCTTAAATAATCACTTATATTGTCCCCAAAACATCTAGAATCTAATCCTACACACATAACATTTTTAACAAAAAGTTGTGCAATCTTATAATAAATATTATTAGTATCAGTAGAATAACTTATTCCAAAAGAAAGTTTTTCATCTCTAAACTTTGAATAATCAATATATACTGTTGTATTGTAAGCATATGTAATAAAATCTTTATCAAGAGTTTCATCTTTTAATTGACTATCATCCACATCTTCATCTCTAAACAAGTTTACAAAACCTTTTGAATAAAAATAACTTCCTGCGTTTTTTAACAATGTCCACAAACTAATTGGGATAATACTAATATCTGAATAATCATTCCTAAAAATATCTTCATTTCTCTTTTTTAATTCTTCTTTAGTTACTTCTCCATAGTCCCCCCAATAATAAATATTAACTATTGATACCCCAAATAATTCTTCAGTTGTAGTTCCCTTCAAACACGAAAACTCATTTGTTTTTAATGCAATAGAATCATGAGATGAAAATATGTATAATGGACGTAATCCTAGTTCTTTGCTAATTTCTCTCAAATTAAAAAATAATTTTGGATTAAATTCAAATGAATGCTCTTGACCATAAAATCTTTTTTCTATACACTTAAGAATTGCCAAATAAACATCAGCATAACTTCTATACATTTTATCACCGATTAATTCGTCTGCCTTAACCAACGGTTTTAACCCACCTAATCCATTTTTTGCAGCTCCATACGGATATTCACCATGAGCATCTTTAAATTGGTGAGTATCTATTCTAAGATAACCTGTATCAAGTAAAACCATTATGTCAAAATCTTGACAATCTTTAATATAAAAATCCTTTTCAAGAAGATTTCCTTCAATTTTTTTATTATCGGATTCAACAATGATTTCAAAAGGACTATTTTTTTTCAAATGGAATGAAGTTATATCTATTTTCCAATGTTCGCCTAGTAATTTTTCAAGAACATCTTCAAGTGTTTCTACTTCATTTTCTACATTACTAAGTTTTCCGAATATAGCAATTTTTATTACTTTTTCTTGACTAGGGCCTTTTTCTTTAATTTGCGTTAATATCTTTTCTAATAATCTAATTGCCCCAATATCACTCAAACTCTCTGATTCTAGATATGGAACTGCTTTTACAGTACCATTTTCTTGAACTATACCATCAGTAACAAAGCGTTCTCCTCCGAAAGTAAATTGACTTCTTTTATAAAAATTACCTAAAATCTTTATTGAATGAGCTGTTATTAATTTACGCATTAAATCATCATTTGTAGGAGATTTAATTTCACTAAATCTATCCATTAAACCCTTATACATTGAATGTAATATAACCCTACTTTGAAGTAAATTAAGACTTTTATTACTAAAATCAATACTATGAGTTTTTATATTGAATCGAGAAAGATCAATATTATTAGCTGCTTCATCAACATTTTCAAAATACATAAAGACTTTTTGAAAATCAATTTCACCATTATGATTCTCTTTAAACGGTGATTTATCATCTTGACAATACCTTTCTACAAGATTTAATAACTCATCAATGTATCGCTTATATATTTCTTCACAATTAATACTATGTTCATCATCACTCATAATATATTCCATAAGCCATTCTATTGATTTATTAACTCTTTCTCTAAAAACTTCATTTTTCATATAAATACCTCTAAAATTCAATAATAAATATTAATTTAATTTATGGATTATTATAACTTAAAATTACATATTTTACAAGATTTGTGAGTTATTTTATAAAGAATTTATTAAATCAACAATAATTTTTATATTTTTTGTATAAAAAAAGCACTAACAATTTAGTTAGTGTTTTAATATTCTAAATGGCACGAGTAGTTACCGGTTGTGAAACTACTTTCATACCATTCAACTGCTATAAATAATATATCATAGATCAATAATTTAGTAAATAAATTGATATACCATTTAAAACTAATTTAAAAGCTCATATAAACAAGATATTATTAAATATGACTAAATACACTATTTTTCTCTTTTGTTAAAAAATGGTACATAAAAATGAGAATTCATCCATATAGCACTTGAGGATATGTCGTTAAGGGCTATATATACTAAATACTAATATAACTAAAGATAAAATAGATAAACTAAATATTTATTTTATCAAATTCTTTTTCAAGCAATATGGTACAACTTCGTTTTTTAATGTATTTGATAATATATCTGTACCATCACTTGATTCATACCATTTAA
This sequence comes from uncultured Clostridium sp., assembly GCA_964652515.1. Classification (GTDB taxonomy): domain Bacteria; phylum Bacillota_I; class Bacilli_A; order RF39; family UBA660; genus CAG-914. The sequence continues at coordinate 10,188 of CAZZAK010000014.1, forward strand.
AGTTTTCAATTTCTTCAGAAATATTTAAATTTCCTTCTAATAATCCATTATACTTAAAAACATAAAAGTGAATTGGTGTTTTTCCATCACTTGTAGCTATTTCATCAAATTCCATTACTAACTCAATTAATTCTGGATTAAATATTGCTTCATCACCTAATTCCTCATGACATTCCCTAATTGCTGCTTCAAGTGGAGTTTCTCCCTCTTCAACTCTTCCACCTATCATTTGATATGTTTGCCTTTTTCTAGGCTTATCTATTAATAATTTTTCATCTTTGAAAAACATTGTACCAACAACATTCATAATTAACCTCCAAAATAATTATATCACGTATAATGTTAAACATAAAGATTTCGAGTTTATTAATTTGAAATTTTTATGTTTTTTGGTATTATAACAAACATCGGTAAAGACGGATTATATCAGGAACTTCGAGTTCGAAAGTATGAATGTCTGCCATATAATTATTTACTAATTCGGTTGAAGATAATGGAACATTTTTAGTTCGGATGAAACGCGTGTAGGAATATAGGTAATTCAATATGGTGTAACCGAAATCTAAAGAAAGGAGAAAAAGATATGGAATACATTTTAAGTTTTGATATTGCTAAAGGTAAAAGTGTTTATTGTTTTATTGATAATAATAAAAATATTATTATTGAACCAACTTTAATAAATCATAATAAAAAAGAATTTGATTCATTATTTAACAGTATTAAAAAATATAGAAAACTAACGGTTGTTATGGAATCAACTTCTGTTTATCATTTACCGGTTGAAAATTATTTTAGATCTAAAGGTATTGATACTATTGTTATAAATCCAAAATTAGTAAAACAATATAGAGATACTTTAAACAAATCTAAAACTGACAAGATTGATTGCTTTAAAATTGCTAGATGTTACTTAGGTACTATTGATACTTTATATCAAAAAAATGATGAATATTTTATGTTTAACCCACTTGCTAGGCAATATTGGTCTTTAATAGAAGGTCAAACTAGATTAAAAAATAGATATAAACAATTAATAGAAATAGTTTTTCCTGAGTTTAATCTCATATTTGATGATATGTATAGTGATTTGGCTTTGAATTTTATTCATGATTTTCCTCATCCAGTTTTATTCGTTAATCGTAGAACTGATTATTTAATGAATTATTTAAAAGAGAAAAATGGTACTACTCAAGCATATAGATTTAAAAACAAAGTTCTTAAAATGAAAGATATTGCTTCTAATTCACTATGTTATGTTGGATTTGATTCTTTACAAGTTCAAAATTTAGCTCAGGTTATTGAAATGATTCAATATCATAAACAAGAAATTAATAAATTAAAAGAACAACTAATTAATAATCTAAAGGATACTAAACAGTTTAAAATAATTAATTCAATTCCTGGTTTTGGGGATTTTTCAACTGCTTTATTTTTAGCCGAAGTTGGTGACATTACTAGATTTGATAATAAGTATCAATTTATATCATTTATAGGTATTGATTCTGTTACTTCACAATCTGGTACCTCAGAGTATCATGGTCCAATATCTAAAACAGGTTGTAAATTTGCTAGAACAATTTTATTTAATGTTGTTACTACACTTCTACAAATAAGTGCTCATTCTGATAAAGAAAATCCTATCTATTTATTTTTTAGAAAAAAACAATCTGAAGGTAAACATCATTACAAGTGTATAATCGCCTGCGAAACCAAATTATGCAAGATTATATACAAGTTATGCGCTTCAGATTGTTTATACCAAAACAAATAGACCCGTTTATCCAAAATTTTTAAAAATTGAGGAAACTCAGTTCTTTTTGTCGTGATTATAATATCATATTTTTTTATATTTGACAAAACTTAGATAATCATATTTTTTTATACCGAGAATATAAATTATCCATATATACGATGTGAACATGTGGATAGTGAATACCTTCAAACCGTATAGATATAATAAATACTATTATAATAAAGATAAAATAGATAAACGAATTTTTGAATAATGCTATTTTGAACCCATTCAAAATAGCTCTATATACTAAATACTAATATAGTAAAGATAAAGAAGATAAACAAAGTGAGTGGGATATTGATTTTTGCAAATTAAATTATTATTAAAAATAATCCCATACCTAATCCCACAAAATTCCACTAAAAAACAAAGAAATAATACAAATATAATCCCACAGTGGTGGGACAATTTTGCAAGTACAAAATAAGTTTGATATCACACTTTCCCTTATAAAATAAGCCAAAATGAAGTGTATAGATATCATTTTCTTATGCTCTTACAAAATATTCTAATAATTTGGGCAAATCGTGGGATATATTATCACACTCTGTGGGATTTTAGAAATTAAAAAGATGATTTCACATCACATGCTATTCATCTTTTTTTGTATTAGGAACAAGTATTCTAGCTTTTGCCTTTTCATCAAATGAGTTAATATTTTCATCTAAAGCTGACAAAAGCAATTCACCTTCTTTGACTTTTTCTATTGCTTTCATACATTCCTCTTTAGTAAAATGTTGATATTCAATTGGTCTTCCACCTATTATTTTATTAGGATATTTATGAATGTAGTCGTTTATTGGATATAATTTCACTATCTTACAAGTCACTTCATATTCTTCATACTGCTCTTCCTCGTTTGTTATTGTTCCCATAAAAGTATTTATTAATATTTTTCTTTTTTCGCCAATTGGAAGAAAAGATATATTAGTATTCCCATTTTCATGATAGTTAATACCCTCTCTTATAGCTATTTTTTGTCTATTTTTTAATCCATTTGAATCATCATCATATACCACACCATAATATATGTTTCTAACTAAAGTAGGCCTTTCTATTTGACCTGGTGTATTCTGATATTTATGTGCCAAACTTTGTATATGGAACTTTATTGCTTCAGCAACATCTAGCGGAGCACCAGCAATTATTCCAAACAATTCAATATTCCCTTCTTCAGTTATACCAATATATACAGGTTTCACATTTATATATTTATAATTATTATTTCCCATAATAGAATCCTCCCTGTTAATGAATATTATAACATAAAATTTGAATTATTTATATAAAATTCTTGACACTAACATTGTATATGGTATATTATGGTTGATTTTCGACCATAATTTCTATATTTTTTGTATACAAAAAAGCAAGAGCATAAGAGATTGTCCCCTTAAACTATTCAAACCTAGATAAAATCTAGATTATTTATAGGGACAAACTCATTTTGCACTTGCAAAATAGATCCATAAAAGTGGATCACTAAAAGATACAAAGCATTATATTATAAGGAAAATTTATGGTTGAAAATATGGATCATTCAAGTATTTTTCTCCAATTAATACCCTCTTCTTGTGGATTCTCTAATAATCCATGAGCTTCATCTTTCATTAGTATTTTTCCATCGCTAATTTGTTGAATGAAAGCTGCTTTTAAAAATAATTCATTATCTGATAAATCATTATCAAATTCTTTTATATTTTCATTTGCTTTATGATATCCATAAACATATATTGGAACATTCATTGTTCTATTTTTATTCTTTCTAGCAATTCTTAATAACTCATAGTAAGGATCCATTTTATAATTTACAAATTTAGTTTCTTCATTAAATGTTCCCTCAAATATTTGAACATCATAATACTGATTCATTATTGCCATATATCTTTTTAATTCTTCAACATTTAAAGAATTGCTACATCTAAAGTATTTATCTGATACATTGGTATTTCTAAATACAGCCCAATCCATGAATCCTTCTTCAATTAATTTTCTAAAATCAGTTAATATTGTATCTCTAAAATTAATACAATCTACAACAGCTTTTCTACCAACTTGTTTTAATTTAATATTCTCAATATAAGACAATACTAGATTTTGTTTTCTATCTCTAGTGGAATTAGACCAATTATGTGCAAATGAATTGTATAGAGCAGGAAATTTAACTCTATTTATGTAATTAATATCTCTTCTAACTAATATATCTACTTTACTAAATGATGTTTTATTTAATGTTTTAGTTTCTTTTAACAACTCTTTAACAAGTTTAATATCTTTATCTATTTTATCTTTTTCCATATTGAATACTTCTAATTCAAATGCACCATTTATATAAGCTTCTCTTATTCTTTCTTGCTTCTTATTTAATTCCTTTAAAGTCTTTTCATAATCTTTCTCTGGATTGTTTAATTTATTTCTCATTAGAGGATAGTAATAGTTATTAATTAAGGCATCATATTCATAAAAATCATTCATAATATCTTTTACTTGTTTTTCAATTAAATCTTCTCTTATGTAGTTTTTACAATCCTTACATTGATAGTAATAGTAGATATTACCATTTTTCTTTCTAGTTGCTTTACCACCCATTATATTGCCACATTTAGGACAAGTTAATTTTTGTAAAAATAAATAATCTTCTTTTCTACAATAATGTTTCAAATTCTTTGGTGCTTGAACCTGACACCAATGCCAGAGTTCTTTATCAATAATAGGTGGAACAACATTTTCATAGTATTTTTCAGTTGGTTGTCCTTTTCTAGTAATATAATCACCCATATAAATTGGATTCATAATTATTTTTCTTATTGTTCCATCAAACCAATTAGTTTTATTAAGTGCTTTTTCTTTATTTAACTTCTCACTAATTATGAAAAATGAATTACCTTTAGAATATAAATCAAATATATTCTTAATTACTAAACTTGAAATTGGATCTACTTCTAGATTCTTTCCATTCTTTTTATAACCATAAGGAACTTTTCCAGGTATATGCCCAGCCTTTAAAGCTCCATCCATTCCTATTTTAGTTCTTTCACTTGTTCTTTCAATTTCATTTTGAGATACACTCATCATTATTCTTGCTACCATTTTTCCATTTGCAGTAGCAGTATTATAGTCATCGTATAAGCAAACTATTTTTATATTATATTCTTCACAGAATTTCATTATTTTTTCCATATCATAAATACTTCTAGAAATTCTATCAAGTTTTA
>CAZZAK010000015.1:0-14887 GCA_964652515.1 uncultured Clostridium sp.
ACATGATAACAAGTTATCAACATCTTTTCAACAATATATTACCATATTTCATAAAGGTTTAAAGAGTTATCAACAATTTTTTTATAAATAATCAACAATGTTGATAAATTGTTGAAAAATTTATAAACAATACAAAAAACATGTTTATTCCTGTTGATACCTGTTGATAGTCACTTAAATCTATATGATATATATTTCTTTAATCAACAACACCTGTTGATATAGAAAAATTTAATAAATAACTAAAAAATCATTGACATAAAATTAATTAACTATTATAATAAAGAAGATTTTTTGGAGGTGTAATACTATGAAAAGAACTTATCAACCAAATAATAGAAAGAAAGCTAAAAAACACGGATTTTTTGCAAGAAGTGAAGGTAAAGTTTTACAAAATAGAAGAAATAAAAAAAGAAAAAAATTATGTGCATAATACCACTAGATAGTGGTTTTTTGTTTATGAGGTAATATATGAATAAAGAAAAAATAATAAAATCAAGTGAAGAATACACAAATATTATTAAAACTGGTAGATGTATTCATAATAAATATTTTAATATTTACTACATAAAAAAAGATAATACAAAATATGGAATTTCTATTCCTAAAAAGTTTGGTTCCGCTGTTATAAGAAATAAATATAAAAGAAGAATTAAAAGTATTATATATAATAATGAAAATAGTATACAAACTAATTATAATTATGTTATAATACTAAAGAAAGACGCCATAGACATAGATTATCAAACTCTAGCTATGGAGTTAATAAATAATTTCAAGAAAGTAGGAGCAAATGAAGAAAAAATTTAATTTATTAATTGTATTAATCATATTAATATCTTTAACAGGATGTACAAAGTATTTAAAAAATGAAGAAAAACAAATTGTAAGAAATGAAGTAACAGGTCAATCAATTACTGAAAATATTATTTGTCAGCCAACACATAAGTCTATGATAAAAATATATGAAGAAAATAAGATTGATATTAAAAAGTTACCAAAGTGTGAAAAATTTAGTCCAGTAGGTCATTATGAAGGATTATGGACTAGCCTATTCGTTAAACCATTAGCATGGGTAATAATTCAAATAGGAAAATTACTTCATAATTATGGATTAGCTGTTATAGTATCTTGTATCTTAATAAGATTAATACTTTATCCATTTACAAAGAAAACAGCAATGCAATCAGAAATATTAAAAGAAGCTAAACCAGAACTTGATAGATTAGAAAAGAAATATGAAAATAAAACAAGTCAAGAAGATCAACAAAAGAAAGCTCAAGAAATGATGTTAATCTATCAAAAATATAAAATTAATCCAATATCAGGATGTTTACTAGCATTTATTCAATTACCTTTATTAATAGCCTTCTATGAAGCAATTAATAGAACACCAGCCATTTTTGAAGGTAAGTTATTTGGATTAAGTCTAGGAACAACTCCTTGGGTAGGAATAGCACATGGAAAGTATTATTACATTATATTAGTTATTCTAATATTTGTAACAACATATTTTTCATTCAAGAAAACTATGAAAGACCAATCAGGAAGTATGGCCAATATGAAATATAGCCTATACTTTATGTTAGCAATCATTACATACGCCTCATTTACAATGTCAACAGCCATTGGTATGTATTGGGTAACATCAAGTTTATTTACAATAATTCAAAATAAACTAGTTGAAAGAAAGAAGGAAACAAGATGAAAAAAACTATATATGAAGGAAAAAATTACGAAGAAGCATTAAAGAATGCTCTAGATTCTGAAAAAGTACCTGAAGAAAATTTAATTATTAATGTTTTAGAAGAAAAAAACACATTACTAAAAAAGATAACTAAAATAGAAGTTATTAACTATAACGATATTGTAGACTATGCTAAAGAAAAAATTAATGAAATATTAAAATTAATGAATTTAGAATGTAATCTAGAAGTAAGAAGAAGAGAACAAAGTATAACAATAAAAATATTTTCAGATCATAATGCCGTATTAATAGGAAGAAAAGGTTCTACAATAGCTGCTTTACAAACAATAGTAAGACAAATACTATATAAAGAAACTAATCAAAATATTCAATTAATATTAGATGTTGAAAACTACAAAGAAAAAAGAGTTAAAAATATAGAATGGTTAGCTAAGAAAACAGCAAGAGAAGTTGCTAAAACAGGAATAGAAGTTAAAATGGATAGTATGAACTCATATGAAAGAAGAATAATTCATAGTATTCTATCAGATGATAAATATGTTTATACAGAATCTACTGGTGAAGAACCTAATAGATGCGTTGTAATTAAACCCAAAGAAGACAAATAGTCTTCTTTTTAATATATCATAAAATATTGACTAAAACCCTTAAAAATGATAGAATTAACAAACGAAAGGACGGGTAATTATGGAAGATACTATTGCAGCAATTTCCACATCAAGTGGAGCCGGAGCCATTTCAATAATTAGAATTAGTGGCCCTGAAAGTATAAATATCATAAATAAGATATTTTCTCATGATTTAACTAATGCTAAGAGTCATACTATTCATTATGGGCATATTATATCTAATAATGAAATAATTGATGAAGTATTAGTAAGTATTATGAGAAGTCCCAAAACATTTACAACTGAAGACACTATAGAAATTAACTGTCATGGCGGATATGCTACTACTAATAAAGTATTAGAATTAGTATTAAAAAATGGTGCCCGTCTAGCAGAACCAGGAGAATTTACAAAAAGAGCTTTCTTAAATGGAAGAATAGATCTATTGGAAGCAGAAAGTGTAATGGATTTAATTGATTCAAAAACTGAAGCATCTCGTAAATTATCTATATCTGGATTAACTGGTAATATATCAAATAAAATAGAATCTTTAAGAGAAGAATTAATTAAAATAATAAGTAATATTGAAGTAAATATTGATTATCCAGAATATGAAGATATTAATGTTGTAACTAATGAAGAAATATTACCTAAAGTAAAGGAATTAAAAGAAAAAATAGAAACAATTTTATCTGATTCTGATACTGGTAAAATAATAAATAATGGAATAGATGTAGGTATTATAGGAAAACCAAACGTTGGTAAAAGTAGCCTATTAAATACATTACTCGGAGAAGATAAAGCAATAGTTACTGATATTGAAGGAACAACAAGAGATATCGTAACAGGATCTATTACTCTAGATGGAATATTATTAAATTTTATAGATACAGCAGGTATTCGTGAAACTAATGATTTAGTAGAATCCTTAGGTATAGAAAAAAGTAAAGATATTATATCTAAATGTGATTTAGTAATACTTTTATTATATAACTCTAAAGAATTATCTAATGAAGATAAATATCTAATAGATTTAATCAAAGATAAAAAACATATTATTATAGTTAATAAAACAGACTTACCTACAAAATTAAATAAAGATAATTTAGATACAATAGAGATAAGTATTAAAGAAAATATTGGTATCGATAAATTAAAAAATAAAATAAAAGAATTATTTCATTTAGAAGAAATAAAAACATCTGACATGACATATTTATCATCAGCAAGAAGTATTGCTCTTCTAACTGAAGCTAAGAATAAATTAGAAGAAGTATTAAATAATATCGAATTAGATACTCCAGTAGATATCATTGAAATAGATTTAAAAGAATGCTGGAATTTACTTGGAGAAATAATTGGTAAAACCTATACAGATGAATTATTAGATGAATTATTTCAAAGATTTTGTTTAGGTAAATAGAAAAGAAGTGATCATATGAAAACCTATGATGTAATCGTAGTCGGGGCAGGTCATGCTGGCTGTGAAGCAGCTTATGCATGTGCAACTATGGGTAAAAAAACCTTACTACTAACTATTTCTTTAAATAATATAGCTACATTACCATGTAATCCTTCCATAGGAGGTTCAGCAAAAGGTATAATAGTACGTGAAATAGATGCCCTAGGAGGTATCATGGGACGTATTGCCGATAAAACATTCCTACAAATGAAAATGCTAAATAGTGCTAAAGGTCCTGCTGTTCGTTCATTAAGAGCCCAAGTAGATAAAGTAGAATATCCTAAAAAAATGTTAGAACTATTGAAAAATACTGACAACTTAGAAATAAAAGAAGGTACAGTTGAAGATCTTATCATTAAAGATAATGAAGTACATGGTATTATTCTTGAAAATGGAACTAACATATTATCAAAAAAAGTAATATTAACAACAGGAACCTACTTAAAAGCTGACATCTTAATAGGATCATCTAGAACACCAGAAGGACCACATGGTGAAAAAAGAAGTAATAATCTAAGTAATAAACTAAAAGAATATGGATTTGAAATACAAAGACTAAAAACTGGTACTCCACCAAGAATAGAAAAATCTACAATTGATTTTTCAAAAACATCTATTGAAGAAGGAGATGATACTTGTTATTCATTTAATACTGAAGAAGATTTAATATATGATACAAAAAAACAATTACCATGTCATTTAATTTATACAACCCCAGAAACACATAAAATAATAATTAATAATATAAATAAATCTAGTATGTATGGTGGTATATCTGAAGAACTAGGAGTTGGTCCTAGATATTGTCCATCTATTGAAGACAAAATAATGCGTTTTAAAGATAAAGAAAGACATCAATTATTCTTAGAACCAGAAAGTATTCACTACAATGATATATATATTCAAGGATTTTCAACAAGTATGCCAAAAGATGTTCAAGAATTAATGGTTCATTCCCTACCAGGTTTAGAAAACGCTAAGATAAATAAATATGCTTATGCCATTGAATATGATGCAATTAATCCACTAAATGTAACACAAAGCCTAGAAACTAAAGTCATTAAATCATTATATACCGCAGGACAAATCAATGGAACTAGTGGCTACGAAGAAGCAGCATGTCAGGGATTAATTGCAGGAACAAACGCCTCCCTTTCTTTAGACAATAAAGATCCATTAATATTAAAAAGAAATGAGGCATATATTGGTGTCCTAATAGATGACTTAGTAACTAAAGGAACAAATGAACCATATAGAATGCTAACATCACGTGCTGAATATCGATTATTATTAAGACACGATAATGCTGATTTAAGACTTACAGACTATGGATATAAAGTAGGACTAATAAAAAAAGAAAGATATCAAAAATTTAAAGAAAAAAAAGAATTATTAAATAAAATAAAAGAAGAATTAAAAGAAATTAAAATAAATCCAACAGAAAATAATAATAAAATATTAGAAAGCTTAAATAGTCCTAGTATAAAAGACAGTGTTACTTTATTTAATTTATTAAAAAGACCAGAAATAACTATAGATAAATTGATTGAAAATAACTTCTATAAAACAAATTATCATACATCCCTACTAAAACAAGTAGAAATACAAATAAAATACGCTGGTTATATAGATAAAGTAAATATTGAAGCAAAAAAAATGTTAAAATACGAAGAAAAAGAAATACCAAAAGATATTGATTATAGTAAGGTTCTTAACCTAGCTTCAGAAGCAAGACAAAAATTAGAAAAAGTAAGACCAACTTCAATAGGTCAAGCCTTACGTATAAGTGGAGTAAATCCATCTGATATATCAATATTAACTGTATATTTGAGGAAATATTATAATGAATAAAGAAGAATTTAAAATAGAAATAGAAAAACTAGGAATAAAACTAATAGACAAACAATTAAAGGATTTAGAAATATATAAAAATTTATTACAAGAAGAAAATAAAAAATATAATCTAACAGCTATAACTAAAGATGAAGATATTTATTTAAAACATTTTTATGATTCATTAACCATTATTAAAAGTATAGATATTTCTAATCAATATTTCTGTGATATAGGTACAGGAGCAGGATTTCCAGGTATGGTATTAAAAATAGTTTTTCCAAATATAAAAATAGACTTAATAGATGCTACCAAAAAGAAATGTGAATTCCTTACTATGGTAAAAGAAAAATTAAATTTAGATAACATAAATATAATAAACACAAGAATAGAAGAATATAGTACTAAAACAAGAGAGAAATATGATGTTATAGTATCTCGTGCTGTAGCACCATTAAAACACTTATTAGAATACTCTATTCCACTACTTAAAAGAAAAGGATTATTTATTGGATTAAAAGGTAATTTAGAAGAAGAAATTATAAATATAGATAATTATTATAAAAAGTTATATTTAAAAGAAATAACTATAACAAAATTCTCATTACCACACAATGCTGGTAATAGAAGTATTATTAAAATTGAAAAAGAAAAAGAAACACCAATGATATATCCAAGAAAATATTCAATAATAATAAAAAAAGAAATATAGATAAAAATAACTATATTTCTTTTTATATACTAGAAAAAAAGAAAAAAATAGTCTATTCTTATAATAGATAAGAATAAAAAAGAATAAGGGAGGTGTTTTTTTTGCCAACTGATCAAAATATCATTATAGTAAATATTAATGATATAGTAGTAAGTAAATATCAACCAAGAAAATTCTTTGAAGAAGAATCCATTAAAGAATTAGCTCTTTCAATAAAAACATATGGTATATTAAACCCCTTATTAGTTAGAAAAGTAAATGATAAATATGAACTTATTGCTGGAGAAAGAAGATATCGTGCAGCAAAAATTCTAGGATTACAAGAAATACCGGTAATAGTTAAAAATATGGGAGATAATGAAGTTTTAGAATTAGCTTTAATTGAAAATATTCAAAGGAATAACTTAAATCCAATTGAAGAAGCTGAATCATATAAAGCCATTCTTTCAAATAATAATATTACTCAAGAAGAATTATCAGCTAAAATAGGTAAAACGCAATCTTCTATTTCTAATAAGATGAGACTATTAAATTTAAATGATACAGTAAAAAAAGCTATTTTAGAAGGAAAAATATCCGAACGACATGGTAGAATACTATTAAAATTAGAAAAAGAAGATCAAGAAAAAATTTTACAAAACATCATAGAAAAAAAATTAACAATTAAAGAAACAGAAGCATTAGTAAATCAAAAAACATCAAAAAATAATATCTTAGATGTATTAAATAGTATAGATTTGGAAAATAAAGATTCAAATGTATTTAATGATAAAGAAAAAGAAATAATAGAAAAGGGAGAAGATAGTATGAATAATAATATAGGAGTTGGAAATTTCTTTCCACAAATTAACAATGAAAATCAAGCACCAATATCAGATAATAATACAATAATGTTTAATAACAATCCAGTTAGTACCAATATACCAGATACAAATACAGTTCCACTTAGTGTCCTAAGTCAAGAACCACCAATAAACAATATGACTCCTCCACCAATAATTCAAGAAACACCAGCACCACAAATAGTTCCAGAAGTAAATACAAATGTGGAAGTAACACCTTCCATCTCACCAATACCATCAAGTGAAGGACCTTCATTGCCACCATTAATGCCTGATATTTCATTACAAAATAGCAGTGAACCAAATAATAACAATAATATGGGATTGAATATAAATATAGAGCCAACAATTCCTAATGTTGAGTCAGTAATACCGACTATAGAATCACCAGCACCATCAGTAGAAGTAAAACCAATGACAGACCCACCATTATTTAATCCTAATTTATCAACTGCTCCATTGCCATCAACTGTTTCGTTAGAGCCATCAGTAAATATAGCAATTGATACTCCTAATCCAGAAGTACCACAAGTATCGTCTTCTCTAGATAAAATTAAAGATATGCTATCAACACTAGGAGATTCAAAAGTAACATATAAAGAATACAGTAACAATGAAGAAAAATGTATAATTATATCAATAAAAGAATAGTATTTAAACTATTCTTTTTCTTGTTCTGCATCATCATTAAAAACATAATCCAAATCCTGTATATTATCCTCTTTTGGTTCAGTTCCTCTAATATAATAAAACATTTTCTTTTTTTTAGAATCTTCATTAATTAGATTACCAGTAATAGGATTTACTAAAACTCCAACAACATTATTAGGAATATCATACCAATCAGTCTTTTTATCTTTAAAATATGATTCCATAGTATCTATCCATATATCTTTATGTATACTATTATTAGCATCATCAGTCTTAGAATTATCATCATATCCTGTCCATATACCTAAAACAGCATCTTTATTATACCCCATAATTAAATTATCCGTATCAGTAGTGCCTGTCTTAATAGAATATTTGTGAGTAATTCTAGGTAACATATTTATCAATGTAGGATAATTATAATCTATAAAATCCTTATCATAAGTATATGTTAACATTTCGTTTAATATATAAACAATACTCTCATTAAGAATAGGCTGTCTATTATCTTTATATTCATATAAAATATTGCCATTAAAATCTTCTACCCTTCTAATAAAATGAGATTTAACACTATAACCCAAATTAGCGAAAGAAGCATAACCACTAACCATTTCCCTAATGCTAATTTCCTCAGTACCTAATGCTAAAGAAGGAATAGGATCAAGTTTACTAGTAATGCCAATTCTACTTGCCATATTAATAAGCATATCTTCCCCCAAAAACAAATGTGTTTTAACAGCATAAATATTATCAGAATAGGCAATTGCAGCCCCCATAGAAATAGGACCATTTGCATATCTATTATTAAAATTTTTAGGAGTATAAGTTTTATTATTAGAAAAATTAAAAGTAGTTAACTGGGAAGAAAATGAAGAAGAAGCAGTAAATCCACTTTCCAAAGCAATATAGTATAAGAAAGGTTTCATCGTAGAACCAACTTGCCTCTTTGCCAAAGTAGCCCTATTATATTGACTATCATTATAATTAGTTCCTCCTAAAATAGCTAAAATTTCACCATTATTAGGATTCATCATCATAGCTCCTATCTGTAGCTTATTATCATTACTCATGTATTTATTTTTACTATTTTCTAAAGAATTTTGTGCCAAAAAATCCATAGTAGTATATATTTTTATACCACCAGTGTCAATAAGAGATTTAGGAATAGAATCTATTCTATTAAGTTCCTCAACCACAGCATCTTTAAAATATAACATTGAAGAAGTAATGTTATTTTCTTTTTCCTGTTCATATTTGAGATTAGAATTTATAGCATATTCTAACTGAGTATTATCAATAAATTTATTTTTTTTCATAAGTTCTAATACAATTTTTTGCCTATCCAGTGCCCTTTTTTCATTAAACAAAGGTGAATTATTCATCGGAGACTGAGGAATACCAGCCAGCATAGAAGCTTCTGCCAAGGTTAAATCACTAGAACTCTTGTTAAAATAATATCTAGAAGCATTCTCTATACCATAAACACCACCATAATTAATAGTATTTAAATATCCTTCCAAAATTTCATCCTTTGAATAATGAATCTCTAATTCAAAAGCAAGAATAGCTTCCTCTATTTTTCTTTTCCAAGTCTTATCATAACTTAAATATAAATTTCTAGCATATTGCTGCGTAATAGTAGAAGCCCCTTCAGAAAGCTTCTTGGTTTTGAAATTATTAAACATAGCTTTGATAATTCTAGGATAATCTAAACCCCAATGCTTATAAAAATTTTTATCTTCAACAGACAAAGTAGCATTTATCAAATTATCACTTATATCATTCAAACTAACCCAACTATAATTATTAAATATTAAATTATCGTTATTATCATATAGATAGTATGACTGATTTCTATTAATATTTATTTTGGGAGTAATCAAACAATAAATATATAAACCTAAATTAATCACTAAAAATAAAGTAAAACACAATAGAAAAAATCTAAATACTTTCTTAATAACTTTCATTTATATCACCAATTTTCATACCTAAATATATTATTTCTAAAAAAAATAAAAATATAAGTTTTATTTTCTAATAAGTTATGATATAATGTCAATTGGATTATTTTAAGGAGGAAAAATATTAAAAGTAGAATTTAGTATTAAATTAAAGATAAATTAATTAAAAAATAAGAAATAAAGGAAAGTACAATTGAGAATAATAAAATAATTTATAAAGAAGATGATATCTTAGTAACAGTAATGATAAATGAAAAAGAAATATTGTTAATAAGAGAAAATAAAAAAATAAAACAAATAATTAAATTTAAAGTAAATAAAAAAACAATATCTGAATATTATATAAAAGATATGAATACATCATTAGAATTCATTATATATACAAAACAAATAATTAATGATAATAATCATATTTATATAAAATATCAAATTGAAGAAACAAAAGAAGAATTTGAATATGATATAGTAATACTAAACAATAAGGAGGATTTATGAAACTAAATAAAATGACAAAAGAAGAATTAGAACTATTATCTTATACAAAAATAGCAAAAATGTACTTAGAAGAGAATAAAAAGACAATGAATACAGCTGATTTATTCAAAGAAATATGTAATTTATTAGAACTATCAGAAAGTGAGTATCAAAATAAAATAGCTGATTTCTTTCAATCATTATCTACATCAAAAGAATTTATCTTATTAGAAGATGGAAAATGGGATTTAAAAGCAAATCATTCAGTAAAAATAACTATGGATGATTTATATGAAGATAAAGAAAATGAAGATACAGAATCATTTGATGACACTGATGAAGAATTAGAAGAAGACGAAGAAGATTATGACAGCATGGAAGATGACTATGATGATAATGATGATTTAGGAGATTTAACTATCGTAGATGAAGAAGAACTAGAACAAGAATAGTTCTTCTTTTTATCTATATAATTAAATATGAAAGCAAAAAAAGTAGGTATTATAAGAAGTATATATTATCACAGTGAAGATGTATTTATTAAAAGTTTTTATGAATACTTAGGATATATAATAATTGTATCTAAAGAAAATAAAGAACCCATATTATTAGAAAAAAGATGCAAAGTACTAGATAATTATTTAAAACAAGTATTATATTTAAAGAAAAAGTGTAACTATATAATAGTTCCACATGATAAAGAATCAAAAAAATATACCTTATGCCCTTTTCTATCTAATATAGAGACAATAACAGATAATTATATAGATAATAGAATATCATATAACATAAATAAACCCATATCATTAATGATAAACAGCGTAAAGATAACTAAGAACATTCCTAAATTAATTATAAGCTATATTTTATCTATACGTGATTATCACAAGAATAAAAATAAATTAATAAACAGCCAGAAAGAAAAAGCCAATAGCTTAAAAGAAAAAGTATTAGTAGTCACAAATCCATTATTTGAAAATAATATAAAATCAAAATATATAGTATTATATTCAAAGTATTTAAATGAAAAAATAGCCTTAGATTATTCCTCTAATTATATAGCAAATATTCCTATTAGAAATATAAAATTATCAATAGGAAGCATCTACTATTACCATAATTTGGTAGAAACTATATATATAATAGAAAAGAAAGATTGTATTTATCAAATAAAAAAATATATAAAATACTTAGAACATAAGATTAAAAGAAAAATAAAGATAATAAATATTTAAAGAGAATACAAAAAAAGTATTTTGTATCTTAAAAAAATATGTTATAATACATATAGAATAAAAAGGTGATAATATGGATATAATAGTATTCCTAGTATTAAGTATAGTATCTATGCTAACGATATACTGTTTATATAAAATATTTGAAAAAAGAGGATTATATTTCTCATTAGTAATAATGTCTCTTATAACATATATATTCTCATTTAAAATATTAACAGTATTAACGATAAGTATAAATTTAAATATTGTAACAATGGTTAGTCGCTTTACTACAATATATATTCTAATAAATAAGTATGGCCTAAAGGAATCAAAAAATATTATATTACTGACTTTATATACCAATGTTATCTCAGGAATCCTATTACTTTTAACAAATTATTACATTCCTGCCGTAACAGAAGTAATAACAATAAGCATTGAAGGAGTATTCTTGTATAATTATAAACTACTAATTGCTTATCCATTAATAATGCTATTAACAGAATGGTTAATCATAAAATTATTTACATTTGTAAAAACATTATCTAATGACATATATATAAATACAATACTAATATATATAATAATTGGTTTATTACCAACTCTTATATTTTATTTAGTTGGTTATATCAATATAATATCAATAAAAAGTACTATCTTTTTAGGAGTTACTACTTTCTTAATAGGTTTATTATTCACAGGAATGAACACAGCAATAATAAAATTAATAAATTCTAGAAAGGAAGTGGATAAATGAGAAACTTCATTATTCTAGGAATAGAAATGCTTCTATGTTATGTATCTATATATATTCTATATAAAAAATATAAAACAGATGGACTACTATGTTATTCAATATTAGCTACTATTATATCTACAATACTATCAAGGCAAGAAATAGATATACTAACAACAGAAATACCTTTAGGTATAGGTATAACTATGTCACTAATAATCGTAGCTAATATAATTACTCAAAATAGAGGAAAAGAGGAAGTAAATACACAAATAATATTAGTATTAATAACATCACTAATAAGCTGCTGTTTCCTAAACTTATCAGGAATATTAGAACCATCTACTATGAATGAGTATTCAAATAAATCATATGATACATTATTTGAATATGATTTAAGAATATATTTTGCTAATACAATATCATTAATAGCATCAATATTCTTATCATCAAGAATATATTATGAAATTAAAAGAATAAAAAATAAAATAGTATTAAGTAACACATTCTCAATATTAATCATAGAATTCGTTGACAATATTATATTTATAGTTATATCATATCTTTATATAAAAGATATACCACAAATAATATTAGCATTAGTAATTAGATATATGATTAAAACAGTTATAGGATTCTTTGGAACAATAGCAATATATTGTACTAAAAAAATAAAGTAAGGAGTAAAATATGAGGACAAGTAAAGAAGGATTAGTAAGTGATGAACTAAAACCATTTGTAGCCAAAATAATAAAGGAAAATAGAATAAAGTATAATTATTCGTTGGAAGACTTATCTAATGCTCTAGGTCATAAAAAGAACCGTCAGACGTTACATAAATATGAAACATGTATGTTAAACGTACCATATGATATATTCTTTGAAATATGTCAAATATTTAATATAGATGTCGACATCTTAAAAGAAGCCAACATATCACAGGAAGAAAAAGAATTATTAGAAAAAAAGTTCATAAGTAATTATGTTAAATCAGCAAGAAATGATGTATATCTAAAAGAAAAAGATGAAAAAATATTAAATACATATAAAAATATTAGTTATGAATCATTAATTACTAAATCAGAATTAACAGTAAAATTACTAGATGATTCTATGAGTCCCTATTATCTAAAAAACGATAAAATATTCTACAAAAAGCAAGAAGATTATAAAAACGGTGATGACATAGTAATAGCTATTAAAAACAATGTTCTAGCAGTACGTAGATTATATAGATATCCTAAAGGTATCATATTACAAGCTATGAATCCTAAATATCCTACCATGAATATAAATATTATATCTAATGAAATGATTTTGGGTAAAGTAGTAGGAATACATAGAGAAATAAAATAAAAAAACGACTTCAATAAGAAGTCATTTTTTATTAGTTTAAAGCATCCTTAAGTTTGCTTCCAGCTTTAAATCCTGGAACAACTGAAGCAGCAATTTTAACAGCTTCTCCAGTTCTTGGATTACGTCCAGTTCTAGCTGCTCTTTTCTTAGCAGTGAAAGTTCCGAATCCTACTAAAGTAACTTTTCCTTCCTTTTTTAATCCTTTTTTAACACCTTCTAACATAGCTTCTAATGCTCTATTAGCATCAGCTTTTGTTAGATCAGCTTTTTCAGCAATGAAATCAACTAAATCAGCTTTTGTCATTTTTTATTACCTCCGATTTCTTATTAAGCACAAATGACTTTATGCTTACAAATATAAATTACCATAAAATCGTAATAAAATCAATACTTTTACTATATAAAAGTATAAAATATGTAAATAAAATGGAAACTATTTACTATAAATTAAAAAAATGCTATATTAATAAAAAAAGGAGATTATATCGGAAACATGATTAATAATTTTAACGACCTAATAATGGATATCGATAACACAAACAATAACAATTATCTTAACAAGCTATATATAAAAGATCTAACCGGCTTATTTAATTCATCACAATCAACACAAATCCAAAGTCAAGTCAACCCAAGATTACCTAGAAATATAGGAATAAGAAAATGGAGTCCAATTAGTGGGGCGGGAGTAGTATATGAATTTGATAGAGGAGTAATAGGAATAGACCCAACTGGTAATATAAAAAAAGAAATTCTAGATGGCACAGATAAACATCACTCAGATGCTACAATAAGAATAACTAATAAATTTGGTCATAACTTAAAAGAGACTGAATACCCGTTTCAAGCTGGAATGAATTCCATGGCAGTGGGTATACTTATTATTCAGTTGGAAGGAAACAATGCTCAAGTATATTTTCCTGAAGTAATAACAGCTATTCAACAACAGCAATTAATTGAAATACTAGACAAAAGAGGTAAATTTAATTTTAATTATATTTGTGGGCAAAGATTAGCGGAGAATGTTTCTGCTGATGATGTTATATCTTTCTCAGAAACCATTAAAAGTAAAACAAAATAAAATAGATTCAAATTAAGAATCTATTTTTTATATTACAATAGCAATCATCGTAGAACTTCCTTTATTAATAATCTTTGTTAATGTTTGACATAGTTTATATCTAACCGATTCTGGCATCATAGACAATTTTGCTTGAATACCTTCTTGAACAATAACATCTAAACTTCTACCAAATATTTCACTCTTCCATATATCATTACCTTCTTTATTACTAGTAAGATAATTAATAAGTTCTTT
>CAZZAK010000016.1:0-14142 GCA_964652515.1 uncultured Clostridium sp.
ATTACATCTAGTATTATACTATTAAAGATTAATTTAAAGATGACACTAGTTTTATATTTAATAATAGTTATTTATATTATATTATTCATAGTTTTTAAAGGAAGTATTAAAAATATGACTAATATAAATCAAGAAAATAGTGCAGCATTAAATTCTCTCATGGTAGAATCCCTAAATGGTTATGAAACCATTAAAGGATTAAATCTAGAAAATACATTCTTAAAAAAACTAAATATCTTATATCTAAAACTTGTAAAAAATAATTTATCATTAAATAAACTTTTGAATAATTATGAATTATTATCTAATTTATTTGAAAGTATATGTCTATTATTTATAACTCTCTTAGGATGTACTAAAATATCATTAGGTATCTTATCCGTAGGAAGTCTAATTACTTTTAATACCTTGACTTTGTTTTTACTAGATCCCATTAAAGATATATTAGAACTATATAAAGATTATTTCTATATTAAAAATAGTATAAAAAGAATCAATAATTTATTAAATGTTCATATAGAAAAGTTAGATAAAAAAAGCACATTAAAAATAGATGGAAATATAGAAATAAAGAATCTAATATATAGTTATAATAAGAAGGATAATATCTTAAATGGTATTAATTTAAAAATAAAAGAAGGAGATAAAGTAATATTATTAGGTAATTCAGGAGGTGGCAAAAGTACCTTATTAAAACTACTTTATCGTTATTATGAAGTAGAAAGAAATAAAATACTACTAGGTATTTATGATATTAATGATTATAAATTATTAGATATAAGAGAAAATATTGCTTATATATCACAAAATGAAGTTATTTATACAGACACTATTAGAAATAATATATTATTAGATAGAAATATCTCTGATGAAGAATTTTATAAGATATGTAAATTAACAAGAGTAGATAAGATACTAGAAAAAAGAAATATCGATTATGACTTTTTACTTGAAGAAAACGGAGTGAATTTATCTGGAGGTGAAAGACAAAGAATAATTCTAGCTAGAACTCTTCTTAAAAAAAGTAAAATAGTTCTTATTGATGAAGGATTAAATGAGATAGATATTTCTTTGGAGAATGTTATTCTAAAAGATATGTTTAATTATTATAAGGGTAAGACATTTATTATAATTTCTCATAGAAAAGAAAATATGTACTTATATAATAGGAAACTATTATTAGAAAAAGGAATACTATATGAATCATAATATATTTGAATTAGACATGATTATTCATAATAAAAAGTATTCATTTATCTACTCAAGTGTAAGTATTATATTACTTATAGTATTATTATCTATCTATTTATTATTTTTTTGTGACTATCATAGTTATTACAAAGACATCGGAATAGTAAATAATAACTTATTAGAAGTATCATATAAAGATATAGTATTAGAAAAAGATATAATAGAAATAAATAAAATAAAGTATAGATATCAAATATCTTATATCGATAATAACCATGAAAAAATATATTTAAATATAGATAATTTAAAATGTATAGAGAATCAAGTACTAGAATTCAAAATAGAAAAGAAAAGTCAAAAAATAATCTATCATATCCTAGATTATTTAGAAAGGAGATAGAATGGAATTAACCGAAAAAGAAATGTATGAAATAAATGGGGGAGCAGTAAGTTGGGGACTACTAGCAGGCTTAGCTTCAGCAGTAGTTTTCGTAATTGGAGCCTTATCTGGTTATACTAACCCAACAAAATGTAAAAATAATAGATAAGAAAGGAGAAGAATATGAAATTAA
This sequence comes from uncultured Clostridium sp., assembly GCA_964652515.1. Lineage (GTDB taxonomy): Bacteria > Bacillota_I > Bacilli_A > RF39 > UBA660 > CAG-914. Next base: position 1,764 of record CAZZAK010000016.1, read on the forward strand.
ATAATATAGAAATGGAAAATATAAATGGAGGAGGCATCACTTCATCCATGTTAAATGCTATATCAAAAGCAGTAACAACTGTCTATAATTTAGGTAAAAACTTTGGAAGTAGTGTAAGAAGGCTTGTCTATAAAACATATTGTCCAATAAATTAAATAAAAACCTCATCAATAAAGTGATGAGGTTTTATATTGCAAGCAACAAAATGTATGATATAATAAAAAAAGAAGGAGGGTATAATGGTTATGAATTTTAACATACAAGAAAGAGGAAGATATAAAGAATATTATTATAGTGATAGTAAAGAAAAAATATATAGAGAACCGTTAACAGACAAAAAAATAAAAGAAGCTATAGATAAGATTAATGAAAGAATAAAAGACGAAACAAATTTAACTAAATACAAAGAAAGATTAGAAGAACTAAAAAAAGACTCAAAAGTAAGTAACTATATAGAGTTACAAAAAAATAACGATAAGACTCCAAAACAGTTGGAACAAACGCTTAAACTAGAATCTAACAAAAAAGTTCAAGAATATGTAATCTTGAATAATAGAATTGAAAACGCAGAAAAATATCACAAAAGAATAATATTTTTTAATGGTAAAGATAGTGATATGTTTGAATATATAGTATTTGATACATTAAGAGATACACTCTCAATATTAAAACATGAGAATGAAACATGGTTATATGATGGTTCATTTTATGATGCGACTTCTATTATTTCATTACGCAGTTATTATAGAAGAAAAAAAGATGAACATCAACTTAACAAAGAAGGAATTAGTGAATTTTCTTATAATAGATATAGATGCCTAGAAACTGGTGAAAGAGTCAGAACTCACGACTGGGAAAGATTTGAAAGGGAACACCAAGTTCTAAAAAATCAAGAATATTATATTAATGATGAATACTATAGAAGAATGTTCTGTATGCTCTTATATCAGGGGTACAGTATCGAAGAAGCACGCAATATGATCGAAGAAGAATTTAATAATAATAAAGAAAAAGTAGTTAAAAAAGAAGAAAAAATGCCAGCTATACATCGTAGAAGAAGAATCAAAGGAAGACATTAATCTTCCTTTTTATATTGAATAATTTATTATTTTTGATATAATATACATATATGAAATGGGGTGTACTATGACATATATTGAAAAACTAGAAAACTATATAAAAGAAGTTGTAAACGATTTAGGTTATAAATTAGATAATGTTATATTAGAAAAATGTAACATCAAAGATCTTGGAGATTTTCAAGTTAATTTCGCTATGAAATTAGCTAAAGAGTATTCTAAAAATCCAAGAGATATAGCTAATGAAGTAGTAGCTAAATTAGATGATAGATTCACAAATGTTAATATAGCAGGGCCAGGATTCATTAATTTAACAATAAGTGATGAATATTTAATTTATTATGCAAATAACGAAGCTAAAGACTTTAAAAATAATATTGATGAAGTAAGTGAAAAAACGATTATTGTTGATTATGGCGGAGCCAATGCTGCTAAAGCATTACATGTAGGTCATATGCGTAGTCCAAATATTGGAGAAGCTATGAAAAGATTATGTAGCTTATATAATAAAAAAGTTATTGGAGACGTTCATTTAGGAGACTTAGGAAGACAAGCTGGTATGTTAATATCTGAATATAAAGAAATGCATCCAGAGTCACCATATTTTGATAAGAATTTTAAAGGAGAGTATCCTAAAATAGATCTAACTGTTGAAGACTTAGGAATAATGTATCCAATAGCTAATATCAAAGCTAAAGATGATGAAAAGAAGATGGCTGAAGTACGTGAAATAACAGCAGAAATAGATAAGGGAAATAAAGCCTATATTGAATTATGGCGCCAAATGGTTGAATTATCTAAAGTAAAAATTAAAGAGGTATATGACAAATTAAATTGTACCTTTGAACTTTGGAATGGTGAACTAGGTAGTATGGCTTTTGTCGAAGATACTATGAAGGTATTAAACCCATATCTTTATCCATCAGAAGGTGCTCTAATTATGGATGTCAAAGAAGAAGATGATAAAGTAGATATCCCACCATTAATTGTTATTAAACAAGACGGTGCTACGATATATGCTACCCGTGATTTAGCTACTATCTATGAGAGAATGAAAGTATATAATCCAGATGAAATGTGGTATTTCACAGATGAAAGACAATCAATGTACTTCACTCAAGTATTCAGAGCAGCTCATAAGTCAGGATTGGTAAAAGATAGTACTGTATTAAAACACTTTGGTTTTGGAACAGTAAATGGACCAGATGGTAAACCATTTAAAACACGTGATGGTGGAGTAATGGACTTAGCTACTTTAATAGATAATCTAAAAGTAGAAGTAGATAAAAAGATTAAAGAAACTATCACAGGTAAGGAAAGAGAAGAAATACTTGATAAATTAACTATAGCAGCCTTAAAATATACCGATTTGCTTCCATATCGTAAAACAGATTATATCTTTGATCCAATTAAATTTTCTTCATTAGAAGGAAAAACAGGGCCTTATATCTTGTATACTGTCGTACGTATTAAATCAATACTAAATAAAGCTAATATAAATAATGCTAAGTTAGTATTAATTCCAAATAGTGATTCTAAAGATATATTACTAAAACTAATAGAATTACCAAAGGTATTAAAATCAGCATATAATGAAGCTACCCCTAGTTATATAGCAGAATATATTTATGATTTATGTAATATATTTAATAAGTTCTATAATAATCATAACATTTTAAATGAAAAAGATAATAATATTAAAGAATCATATATAGCATTATGTAATTTAACATATAACATCTTACATAATTTACTAGATATTTTAGCCATACGTGAAGTAGATAAAATGTAGAAAGAATAACTTTTATTCTTTCTTTTTATATGATACAATAATTAAGAAAAGAAGTGATATATATGGCAAAAATTAAAGTAATGGATGAACTACTTCAAAATAAAATAGCAGCTGGAGAAGTAATAGAAAGAATAGTATCAATCGTAAAAGAATTAGTAGAAAATTCTATCGATGCTAAAAGTAGTGAGATAAAAATAGATTTAATAGAGTCAGGACTTCGTGAAATAAAAGTAACTGATGATGGAATAGGTATGGATAAAGAAGATGCAATACTAGCTTTTCAAAGACATGCTACTAGTAAGATATATACAGATGATGATTTATTCTCAATAGAATCATTAGGCTTCCGCGGTGAAGCCTTACCATCAATATCAGCTGTATCAGAAGTAACATTAAAAACATGTAAAAACGGTGACAATGTTGGAACTCTAATTCATATAAAAGGTGGCCATATTCTTGAAGAAACATCATCTGATGGCAGAATTGGAACCTCTATAAGAGTAACTAACTTATTCTATAACACCCCAGCCAGATTAAAACACTTGTCTAGTCCATATGCTGAACTTGCAAATGTTACAGATTATTTGAACAAGATAGCCTTATCATACCCCAATATTAAATTTACTTTAACAAATGATGGTAAATATCTATTAGATACTGATGGATCTGGTAATTTGCTAAAAGTAATTAATTCTATTTATGGAATAGATGTAACCAAGAAAATGTTTCCTATAGAAGGATCAAATAATGACTATAACATAAAAGGATATATATCATTACCAGAATTAACTAGGTCAAGTAAAAATTATATGACTACTATAGTTAATGGTAGAGTAATAAAAAATACTATTCTTTATAAAGTAATTAATGAAGCATATTCAAACTACAAAGAAATGACTAGATATCCAGTAGTAGTTCTTGAGATAGAAACAGACCCATCATTAATTGATGTCAACATTCATCCATCCAAATTAGATATTAAATTTAGTAATTTTGAAGATTTACAACAGTTAATAACTAATACCATTATAGATGGTATCAAAAACAAATTATTAATACCTAAAATAGAGGTAGAAAAAGTAATAGATACTCCAAAATATGAAAATTTAAGATTGGATTTAGAAAGAGAAGTACACGAAAAAGAGACTGAATATAATATAGAAGTACCAAAGGAAGAGAATAAAAAAATAAAAATAGAGAGTATCAAGGAAATAGAAGATAATACTGTCGTAGAAACTTTACCAAGTAAAAAACTACCAGAATTATATCCAATAGGACTAGCTCATGGCACTTATATTATATGTGAAAATGATGATGGTATTTATTTGATAGATCAACATGCTGCTAAAGAGAGAATCAATTATGAAAAATATAAATATATATTAGGACATCCTGATAATAATACCATATCCCCATTAGTACCTATTATCATTGAACTACCCAAAAATGAATTTATTACTATTAAAGAAAATATAGATATTTTTGATAAGATAAATCTATCCTTAGAAGAGTTTGGTTCTTCATCATTTAGAGTAGTATATCATCCAACATGGTTCCCAAAAGATCATGAAGAAGAAGTAATTAGAAAAATAGTAGAATTAGTCTTAGAGAAAGGAAACAATTTCTCCATAGAAAAATTCAATGATAATCTAGCCAAAACAGTTAGCTGTAAAATGAGTATTAAAGGAAATACATTTATAGATAAAGCTTCTATGGAGTCATTAATTAATGACTTAAGAAAATGTGAAAATCCATTCAATTGTCCTCACGGCAGACCATCAATAATTCATTTCACAAAATATGAATTAGAGAAAATGTTTAAAAGAAGTATATAGGTGATAATATGATAATCGTTATAACAGGACCTACGGGAGTAGGTAAAACAAAATTATCTATAGAATTAGCAAAAAAGTATAATGGTATTATAATAAATGCCGACAGTATGCAAATATATAAAGGATTAGATATAGGAACTGCTAAAATAAAAGAAGAAGAAAAAGAGAATATACCCCATTATTTATTTGATATAAAAGATGTAACAGAGGAGTATACAATATATAACTATCAAAAAGATGTAAGAGAATTGTTGGAAAAATTTAAAGATAGAAATATTATTTTAGTTGGAGGAACAGCCCTATACATTAAAGCAGCCCTATATGATTATAAATTTAAAGAAGAAACTACCCATTATGATTTCACTAATTACAGTGACAAAGAACTATATGATAAACTATTAAAATTAGATAAAGATATCGTAATAGATAAGAACAATCGCCGTAGAGTAGAACGAGCCTTAGAATATATATTGAATAATAAAGAATCTATTAACACTAATAAAGAAGGAAATAAGAAACTATATGATGCAATATTTGTAGGGTTAACTACTGATAGAAAACATTTATATGATATTATAAATAATAGAGTGGATGTAATGTTAAAAGATGGATTACTTGAAGAAGTAAAATATTTCTATGATAAAAAGATATATACCAAACCATTAATTAATGGTATAGGATATAAAGAGGTATATAGATATTTAAGTAATGAAATATCTTTAAATGAGGCAATAGAACTAATCAAAAGAAATTCAAGAAGATATGCTAAGAGACAATACACATTCTTGAATAATCAATTTGATAATATCAAATGGTTCAATGTAAACTTTAATGATTTTAAAAACACATTAAAAGAAGTAGAAAGCTATATAAAAGAAAAAATGAACTAACATAAGTTCATTTTTATACTGCCTCTTGAAATATATTTTTATCGAAAGTATGTGTACCATCATCTAATTTAACTAAAGAATCATAATCAATTAAGAAATACGTATCACGACTAATATTATTTGTACTAATAGGATCATCCCAAGTAGCATCTAAGTGTACCCATTTACCATTAACATAAACCAAATTCCATATATGAGTAGCATTACTAACTTTGTAATTTTCTATACTAAGCTTATTTAACATAATAGAAATAGTATCAGAGTATCCAGAACATATACCATATCCTTCAATTATAACTCCGTATGCCGTATTGGATCTATACGTTTCATCATGAATATTGTTTACTTTCTTTTCATCATATTGTGTATGATCAATCACATAATTATGGATAGCCTTAATCTTATCAGAAGTATTCATCGAAGGAGTAATAATATCTTTTAATATATCATCAATCTTATTGTTTAACTCTTTAATCTCATCCTTTTTATAAATATGTTCAATTGCCATAGAAAATTTACCAGAATCATCATAAGTAAAAGATATAGTTTTAAAACTATTATATGGATGAACAAAATTATTAAACATAGATAATTTCTGTTCATCAGTAGCAATGCTTTCTAAATCAGAAATACAGTCTTTATACTCTTTAACACATTCACCATCAGCATATTCACTACCAGTATTAATAACATAGTAAATATAATCAAGTAATTCTTTTTTATTATTAACATCATCTGTATAATTATCTACATATTTAAAACCATAATCCAAATAATACTCATTGCTAACTGCAATAACATAATTATCATTACCAGTAATCTTTCTAACATAATCCATAACTTCACTAGGATAAAAATTACAGACTGTAACAATAAATATAGCAAATAATCCAAATAAGAAAATAAAATATTTCATCAAATCACCTTATTTATTTAATTCTTTTAAAAATAATTCTAAATTATCATTCATAACACTAAAATATGTTTCATTAGAATTAGTTATTCCACCATCAATAGAATACATTGAATTAATAATTATCTTTTCAAGATCAAAGTCATTTATTAAAGAATTGACTGTACTATTAGTGTCATCAGAAGTTAAATAAACATATTTAATTTCTTTAGAATTAATTAATTTCTTAACTCTAGATACATCAGTAGTGTCAATAGTTCTAATAGGTATTTTAATAATTAAACCATCTTTAATAGTATTCTCATCAATATTATTATAAGTAAATATAGTAGAAGAATTAATACCATACTTATTAACAATATCTGCCAAAGTATTGTCCTTAGATATAGCCTCCTCATGAATATCTTCAGATAACGCTATAACAGTAATACCATATTTTTCTAAGAATTTTAATGCCATGGAATCAGTAACAATAGTTTTATATTTAGTACTATCAAGAGTAGATTTATAATTGGCATCTAATTTAGATATATCATACTGTAAAATTTCATACTTATCACTAATACCATTCTTTTCTTTATTAGAAATAAAATAAGGATTAGTAATATATTCAGCCAAACCATTGCGAATATTTTGAGCCATCATTAAATAGTTATAAGGATTTAACCATAATTCTTCAATAGAATTATCATATTCCATACCCATACTAACATCAATAAGCTTTAAATTAGAATTAACATTAACCATCTTAACAGCATAATCACGATCAATATCCAAACTATTAAATACAAATAAAGAACTCTTAGCATATTCATTAAGTTTTTTTTGAGATAATTGATAATCTTTAAAATTAACACCATTAGGATATATACTATATATCGTAGAATTATCACCATATAAATAATTAATTAAATATTTAACAGGGTAAGTAGTAGTATAAATATCAATACCATCCATATCATCACTTTTAAATAAACTACAACCTGTTAATAAAAATACCCCTAAAATTAATAATAATATCTTTTTCATATCTACCTCACATTATAAATTTTATCATTTTCTAAATACTTTGTAAATAAAATAGACTATATTTACAAAAGAAATGTGATATAATGAAATAAAAGGAGTGAACTATGAAAATATTCAAAAGAATAGATTTAAATCCCATAAACATGAATTTGTATTTAGAAGCATTTACCCATACTTCATATAGTAATGAGAACCCCTCATATGTAAGCTATGAGAGACTAGAATTTCTAGGAGATGCTATATTAGAATTTGTCGTAAGTGAATATTTATATAAAGAAAGACATCTAGAAGAAGGAATAATGACTAAAATGAGAGCAAGTTATGTATGTGAAAAGGCTCTAAGTACATATGCCAAAGAATTAAAATTAGAAGAAGATATAAAACTAGGAGGCTGTGAAACAGTACCTAATGATACAATATTAGCAGATGTATTTGAAGCTTTTGTAGCAGCCCTTTACTTAGATCAAGGAATGGATTATGTAAAAAAATTTATTCTTGATACAGTAACAAAATATATAAAAGATGGAGTAGATTTCTTACAAGACTATAAATCAAAATTACAAGAATTAGTTCAAACAGATAAACAAAGTGTCACTTATGAAGTAATAAAAGAAGAAGGACCTTCTCATAATAAAACATTCACTGTAGAAGTGAAAGTGGATGATATTGTAATGGGAATAGGAAAAGGAAGCAGTAAGAAAGCAGCCGAACAAGAAGCTGCCAAAAACGCCCTAGAGAAACAAGCAAAGTAGGTGAGCTATGTTAAAAGTATCAAATGTAACTAAAAAATATGGTGATTTTATAGCTTTAGATAATCTATCTTTTGACGCAGAAGAAGGATGCATATTTGGACTACTTGGATTAAATGGAGCAGGAAAAACCACAACATTTCGCTCTATATTAGGATTAATTGACGACTATGAAGGAAAAATAACTTTAAATAATAAAAAGATAGATTATAATATTACAGACAAAATAGGTTTCTTACCAGAAGAAAGAAGCTTACTAACCAAACTTACCGTATATGAGCAAATGATATTATATGGAAGATTAAAATCTATGACAGAGAGTGAGATAAACAATAGATTAGACTATTATTTAGATTATTTCAATATAAAAGATTATAAATATCGAAAAATAAAAGAATTATCCAAAGGTAATCAACAAAAAATACAATTTATATCTGCAATTATTAATGATCCCAAATTATTAATACTAGATGAACCATTCTCAGGATTAGATCCATTAAATATAGAAGTATTTAAAAAAGTAATATTAGAACTAAAAGAAAAAGGAACTATAATTATATTTTCATCTCATAGAATGGAACACGTTGAAATGTTTTGCGAAAAATTATTAATTCTAGTTAAAGGAAAAACAGTATTAACAGGAAATTTAAAAGAAATAAAGAAAAAATATAAAAAGAAAAATATTATCATTAACGGAGAAATAGATAAAGAAGAATTAAAAGAATTAGAAGGGGTAGAAAGTATCACAAAAGAAAATGATGACTATATAATTAAAGTATCCAATGATAAATACGTAAGTGATGTATTTAATGTTATAGCTAAATCTAAAAAAATAACAAAATTTAGTGTAGAAGAACCAGGACTAAACGAAATATTCTTATCAGTAGTAGGTGAAACATATGAAAAATAAATTAATGTTTTTAATTAAGAATAGCTTAAATAAGAAATATAAAAGCAAATGGTTTTTAGTAGTTAATATACTAATATTAATTGCTATCATTGCATTAGTTAATATAGATTCTATTATTCACTATTTTGGTGGTGACTTTAATGATAATACTGAATTCTTGATCATAGATAAAGTCAATATTTATAATGCATTTAAAGATACTTACAATGAAACATCTAAATCATTAGGTTTAAATAATAAAACTACTTTTACGCTTTATAGTAAAGATCCAAGTAAAGCAAAAGAAGAAATAAAAGAACATAAAAAGATATTAATAGAAATAGTTCCAGATAATGATAATTATTTTCACGCTAAAATAACTAGTAAAAAGAATGTAGATACTATCACATATACACTCATAACTAACTCATTAAATAACATTAAAACACAAGTAGCCTTATCAGAACACAATATAACACCAGAAATGTATATAAATATCAATAAAGGAATCAATATAGAAACTAAAACACTAGAAAAAGATGACTCTAACGAATTAATAGGTAGTGTTGTAGTACCAATTTTATTAATGCCAATATTCTTCTTATCAGTATATTTAGTTCAGTTAATCGGAGCTGAAATTAATGAAGAAAAATCTACTAAAAGTATGGAAATAATATTAACTAATGTATCTCCCAAAACTCATTTTATGTCCAAAGTAATAGCTTCCAATATATTTATATTAAGTGAAGGACTATTATTACTAATATATGGAGGAATAGGACTAATAGTTAGATACATAACAAATGGTAATTTAATGGGAGAAGCCGGTAATAGTATTAAAGAAGTTATCAGTAGCATTAATTATCAAGGAATATTAAATAATTTATACATATCATTACCACTAACTTTAATATTATTAGTACTAACACTATTAGCATATTCCCTTGTGGGTGGAATATTAGCATCAATAACTACTAATAGCGAAGACTATCAACAATTACAAACACCAATCGTATTAATATCTTTGGCAGGATTTTATTTATCAATGATGGCTAGTTACTTTAAAGGAAGTATCTTTATTAAAGTAATGTCATATATACCGTTTATATCGTCATTATTATCACCTTCCTTATATATGATGGGAGAAATAGGAATAATTGATATGTTAATATCATTATTATTAGTATCTATTGTCATTTATCTACTACTAAAATATGGAATGAGAATATATAAAACAGGAATACTAGATTATTCAGGAACAAGACAATGGCAAAAAATATTTAAATCAGTAAGAGAGAAAAAATAATGAACGAAAGGTTTAATATATTCGTAATAGAAAAATCTAAAAATAGACATGTACAATTAGAAGTTAATGCACCCTCGATAGAAGAATTAGATAAAATCATTGCAAACAACTTTAAAAACTATGAAGAATTAAGTAGTTACATAATTGCTAAAGCCAAAGAATTTGAAAACAATAAAAACGGAAGATACGATAAAACATATCAACCATATCCAAGAATTAAAGTTATATCAAGTGATAAAAATAAACCAGTAAAATATCTATTTCCAATATTTGAATTAATAGATAAAGAAAGGATATTAGAATTATGCAAAGATGCCTTATCTAAAAGAGAAGATTACAGATATAACAGAAATGAAATATTAATAATACAAGAAGTAATTAACGATGAATCTATAACATATGAGAAACTAAGAGAATGTACATTTGCCCTAAAAAGATTAGGATATAAGAATGTAACAAAAAGAGCAATAGAACGTAATTCAGAATATGATATTGAAAAATATATAAAAAAACCAATTAACAAAACAAAAAAACGAACAAATAACTTGCATTTTTTGTAAAATTAGAATATAATATGACACTAATGAAAAGGAGGGAGAAAAGTATGAAAAAATCACCAAGCGCATATTTAGTAATAGAATATAAATATCAACCATTAAGAACAAAACCATTTACTGCTACATCAAAGGTAATGGCAATAAAATATGCAGATCTTGAAGCATTAAATTTTACAACAGAATTATTTCAACATGAAGGACAAATGCTACATACATTTAGTGAATGGACTGCTACAGATGTAAGAAAATCTACAGCAGTATATAGTGTTTCAGAATCTACTGAATTAGGGTTATATTTAGAAGCACAAATGCGTGAAGCCGCTCTAAACGCTGGGCTAACAAATACTAATCTTTATAGTGGACCCATTAACAAAAAGTATACTGCTGCTAAAGAAGTTTCTCCAAGGCATAGTATAAAATATATGCCAAAAAGAAAAGTAGAAGATAACAATCAATTATATGATAACAGAGCTGATGTAGTAGATCGTACACGAAAAATAGGAATGCCAGTACGTAGATTAAAACCATTTAAAGATTATTATGGATAATATTAACCAATTTCTAGAATACTTAGTTGTCATAAAAAAATATTCCGAAAATACAATTATAAGCTACAAAAATGATTTAATTGAATTATTTGATTTTTGCAAAGAAAGAAAAATAAATTACTTAAATATTAATAAAAAAGAAGTAAATTCTTATTTAGAATATCTATATAATAAAAATATAGATAAAAATACTATTTCTAGAAAATTAAGTAGCTTAAGATCATATTATAATTATCTACTTAATAGCGAAATAATTAGTTATAATTATTTTAATCTAATTCATAACCCAAGACATAATACTAAATTACCTAACTATTTAAAGGAAGAAGAATTAGATAAAATGTTTTCAGTTCCTGATATAGATACACCACTTGGAACAAGAAATAGATTAATATTAGAAATATTGTATGCAACAGGAATTCGTGTATCAGAACTGGTAAATATCAAAATTAAAGATATAAATTTTGATAATAGAACTATTAAAATATTAGGTAAAGGTAATAAGGAAAGAATGGTTGTATATGGCAATCATTGTGAAGAAATATTAGAACTATATTTAAATAGTTTCAGAAAAGAACTATTAAAAAATAAAACTAATGAATATCTAATATTAAATAAGAATGGTAATCAAATAACTACAAGAATGATTAGAAATATTCTAGACGACATTATATTGAAATGTAGTCTAGATAAGCATGTCTATCCACACATGATAAGACATTCATTTGCTACTGCTATGTTAAATAACGGGGCAGACATAATAAGTGTTAAAGAATTACTAGGACATGAAAG
>CAZZAK010000016.1:14160-14813 GCA_964652515.1 uncultured Clostridium sp.
CTACAATATATACTCATGTCACTAATGAAAAAATAAAAGAAATATATAATAATGCTCATCCAAGAGCTAAAGAATAGAAATATGTAAAATTTATATATTTCTTTTTTCTTTTTCTTGCATAATAACTAATGATTTGATATGATAAAAAGGTATATAAAAAGGAAGGATGATTTTATGAAATATGTATATGCATTTACCGAAGGAAATGCAAGTATGCGTAATTTACTTGGTGGTAAAGGTGCAAACCTAGCTGAAATGACCAATATTGGACTACCAGTACCACAAGGATTTACAATTACAACAGAAGCATGTACAAAATACTATGAAGATGGTCGTGAAATTAATGATGAAATTCAAGGACAAATAAATGAGTATATTGAAAAGATGGAAAGTGTTACTGGAAAGAAATTTGGAGATAAAGAAAATCCATTACTAGTATCAGTAAGATCTGGAGCAAGAGCTTCAATGCCAGGTATGATGGACACAATTCTTAATTTAGGATTAAATGAAGATGTTGTTGAAGCCATAGCTAAAAAAAGTAATAATCCAAGATGGGCATGGGATTGTTACAGAAGATTTATTCAAATGTATTCTGATGTTGTTATGGAAGTAGGAAAGAAATACTTTGAAGAATTAATTGATAAAATGAAAGA
>CAZZAK010000017.1:0-14153 GCA_964652515.1 uncultured Clostridium sp.
TGAAGGTAAGGGTGTTAGTGAAAAAAATCTTAGCTTATGTGATGAATATTTATATATAAAAATGAATAATAAATGTGAAAGCTTAAATGTTAGTGTGGCTACTTCGATACTTTTATATGAGGTGTATAATAAATGAAATATATTAGAATAGGTAAAATAGTTAATACACATGGTATAAAAGGAGAACTTAGGATATTATCTGATTTTAAATATAAAGATAGAATATTTAAGAATAATTTTAAATTATATATAGGGCCTGATAAAGTATGTGAAGTAATTAATACTTATAGACCACATAAACAATTTGATATGGTTACTTTTAATAATTATAATAATATCAATGAAGTTTTGAAATATAAAGGTTATTATGTATTTATTAATGAAGATGATTTAACACTTAATGATAATGAATACTTGGATAGTGATTTAATTGATTTGAAAGTAATATGTAATAATAAAATTATAGGAATAGTAAAGAATGTAGAATATTATTCTAAGAATAATCCTTTATTATATGTAGAAAATCAAAATAAACACTTTTATATTCCATATAATTTTGATATAATAGATAGCATAAATTTACATAAGGGTGAAATAACGATTAATTATATAAAAGGTTTATTTGATTAGGAGGCTATTATGGTACCTAAAATAGATATATTAACTTTGTTTCCAGAAATGTTTGAAGGTTTTTTAAATACTTCGATAATAAAGAGGGCGTTAGATAATAAACTTGTAGAGATTAATATTCATAACTTTAGGGAATATTCTTTGGATAAGCATAAGAAAGTAGATGATTATCCTTATGGTGGTGGTGCTGGAATGGTACTTATGTGTGAGCCAATATTTAATGCTATTGAAGCATTAAAAAATGACAATACTAAAGTAATAATGTTAACACCTTCTGGTAAAACATTTAATCAGAAAATGGCTTTGGAATTTTCTAAATTAGAACATATAATACTATTATGTGGGCATTATGAAGGCTTTGATGAGAGAATTAAGTCTATCGTTGATATGGAAGTATCAATTGGTGACTATGTACTTACTGGAGGAGAAATACCTGCTATGGCTATAGTGGACTCTGTTACTAGACTTATTCCTAATGTGATATCGGATGAATCATTAGTTAATGAATCATGGAATGATGATATGGTAGATTATCCTAATTATACGAGACCTGAAGTATTTAGAGGAATGAAAGTTCCAGAGGTGCTATTGTCTGGTCATCATAAAAATATTGCTGAATTTAGAAATGTTGAAAGGAAGAGATTAACTGAAGAAAATATAGCTATGAATTCTGGAGGCGTTGATGATGAAAAATAAGAGTTATAAGGTGGATAAAGCTAAAAAATCTCGTGATTTAGTGTATTTAGAATATGATAATTTGGATGGTTATTGTATTAAACCAAAAGTTAAAGAAGATGATGCTATAGAAGTATCTAAAATAGTCTTTGTTAATAAAGATATTACGGAGAAGATTATTAAGAAAAAGATAGATAAAAAAATTCAAGAATTATTAGATTTCTTAAATAGTGATGATTCTTCTGATCATGGTAGTTTAGAAAAAAATTTGATGGTATGTGAAAAATTGAGAATGCAAATAATAGAAAAATATGTTAAATATTTGGGTAATACTTATCAAAAATTGACTTTAGATAAGTTACAAATAATAATGAATGAAATAAAATTTAAATTATTTTCATGTAGTTTATATACAGATAGAGAAGTTGAATATATGGAAAAAAAAGGAAAGGGAAGATGATTCCCTTTTTTTGACAAATTATTTATGATATTTAATTTATACTTTTAGTGGTGATAATATGAAAATAATATTTAAAAGGGTATTTACTCCTCTTGTTTTATCGGTTATATTAGGTTCTTTATGTGGCAAAATATTTTATGGAATATATAGTGATGAATTAGAAGATAAGTTTAATTCCGATAAGATATATTTATTAGAATCTGGTGCATATAAATCATACGATAGTATGAAGAAAAACAACTATGATTATAATTATTTATACTATAAGGATGGTGATATATATAAGTCTATTATTGGTATTACTAAGAAATATGATAATATTGAAAAGATTAGAAGTATATATCCTAATGAATTAGTTGTAAAAGAATACTTTGTTTCAAATGATGAAATAATTAAAAAACAGGAGGAATATGATAATATGTTATTTAATGAAAAAGATGAAAGCGAGGAATGGGATATTATAAATGATATTATTAATTTATATAAAGAAAGTGAAGAAACGAAGTTATTTTATATGGAATGATTTCGCTTTTTCCTTTATGAACTGTTGCCTTTTTTTATCATGTGTGTTATATTTGTGATAGGATAGGTGAGTTGTATGGATAACAAATTATTAAAGGTTAAACTCTTAAAAGAAGATGGTACATATGGAGAAATGGATATACTGTTTACTTTTAGTTGTGACGAATTAAGTAAAGATTATGTGGCGGTTACTGATTGGTCACATAATGAAAATGGAGAGACAAATATTTACGTTTATAGTTATGTGGAAACTGATAATGAAGGTACTAAATATACGATTGTTACTGATAAAGATGAATTAGAAATGGCTGAAGAAATATTAGAAGAGTGTAAAGTTATTACTGAAGAGGGAAGGAAATAATATAGTATGAGTGATTTATATAAGTATTTATTAAATGTTGAAATATACAATACTATTAAATATATTGAAGCATATGAAAAAGTTGTTTCTAATTCTACTGATAAAGAAAAAGAAAATTTTAGTAATGAATTCTTTGGCAGATTAGATATAATTGATTATAGTATCTCATTTTTTGCTAATAAATTAGGAATTAATGCTCCTAGTAATAAATTACGTGATTTATATTTAGAATATCGCAGTGAATTGGAAAAAGATAGTACTATTAATGTCAATGATTATTTTAATAATAAGCTAAAAGATTATTATGATACTAGTATTTCTCTAAATCGTCCTGATTCTTTTAGAAATTCAATACCATCTACTTATCGTGAATTATATGATTCATTGGAAAAACATTATAATGAAACTTATTTTGAAGGTGAAAGCCTTAAGCCTATGCTTCAAAATGATGAATCTAAGGCATTTGAATATTTCTCACAATATAGGTACTTATCTCAAGTTGCTAATAATGGAAGAATGAAAAAAATGCCTAGACCAGCTGTTAATTGGTTAAATGGCGATATAAAATCAATAGATGAAGAAATAAATAGTTATAATGATAGAGTGGATAAATTAAATTCTATCATTGAGGAAGCACAAAACAATAATACTTCTTTGACTGAAGAACAAGTTGAGGAACAAAACGAACTAAAAAAAGAAAAAGATAAAATAATTAATGAATGTAATGATATCCTAGAAAAATTTACTGATGTTTCTGATTATTTGAAAAATGCTAATAAAAACTTGAAAGAATATGAGAAAAGATTAGCACAATATAAAGAAATGTGTAAGAACTTGGATTCGGCACAAAAAGAATTAACAAATTTATATGACGAGTATAATAATCCTGATATATCAGATGAACAAAAAGATGATTTAAGCCGTCAAATACAGACTATTTTTAATAATAATCGTGCATTATTTGTGGAAGCTACTTCTGTGAGAAAAGATTTGAAAATTCAAGGAGATATATTATTTAGTGATATTACATTAAATATAGTTCATGCGGAAAAACAAGTAGCATATGAATTTGTCTCAATGTTTAAAAATTTTGACATTGCAAGTATAGGCAGTGTTGATTTAGATCAAATTAATGATGAGAATCTTAAAAAGTTTATAATAAATTTTAGACAATTATCTAATAGAGAACGTGAAATAGAAGTATTTTTAAAAAACAAGAAACGTTTAAGAAACCCTAACTTATTATTTGCTCAGTCTTTTGCTGAAGAAGATAAGTTTGAGATAACGGCGTTTAATAATTATATGAATAATTATTTGGAAAAGAAAAGACATAAAAAGCCAAAATCTCTAGGTCCTGTTGGTAATACTCAACCGATTAGGCCTATAAAGCAAGGAGATCCTATTGATTTACAAGCATTAAACGATGTTCTTGATTTTGATGGAAAAGTAGTTGACAAAGAAGATAAATCTATCACACTTGATGATATTATTAGAAAAGTTATGGGTGAAGATAATATTACTGTTAAACAAAATAGAAAATATATGGCTTCTAAAGTTAAAATATTACAAAATCCATACAATAGTAAACATCGTGGTAATCTATATCGTGTTGGAGAAACAGTTTCAGCTATATTGGATACAGTCATGGGTATACCTATTAGACTTATAACTCGAATTTATGGCGCAACACAGTCATTAGATGATATTGATATTTTTAAAGCAATTGAAGATAGAGCAATGGATTTAACAGATGAAGAAGTGGAAGTATTCTTAAGAGAATTTAAGAATTCTAAAGCCATTTCTAGAAAATTACCTTCTATTTTTGGTAGTGCTATGTTAAATAGAGTATCTAAATATATGCAAGATAAAGTAGCAAAGATTAATCAAGATATATTTAAATTAACTTTGGCAATTAGAGGATTTGCTAAAATTGGTGATGAATATGATAAGCAAGCTAATGATGAAAATTTGCCATCTTTGGCAAGAGTAAATGCTAGAAAACATGCTGATGAGCAATTTGCTTTGGCTAGGTTTGCTTTGGATAAATATATTAAACTTCAAGACGAAGGTATGGAATTAATTAGCGGAAGCGGTTATGAACCTTTACAAGCTACTATTCAAGCCCATGGTACAGGATTAAATTCTATTGGTGGAAGATTTTCAAAAGTAGATTATAATCCAAAGTTTTGGGATAAAGCTTCTGTTAGATCACATTATGAAGATGCTAGTTTATCAGATAGAGAGAGGGTATCTAAATTTTTAGGGCATGAGAATCTATTTATTAAAAATACAAAATTAGAAAGAAAAGCTATTGATTTATTTAGCAATGTTTCAGTTGGCAATGTAGATTATAATCCTTTTGTAATGAGTGTAGATTATAGTAAAGATCCTTTACTTGGACAATTAGTAACAGGCGTTTTTATGGCAATTTCTGTTGCAAATATTGTCAATAATCTTCAAAATGTTATTGCACATAATACTGCTGTTAAAACACAAAGTGCTATGGACGTAAATAATCAACAAACTCTTGATGGAATGAGTTCTGGTTATAATAGTATGGTAAGACAACACAATGATATGGTTTCAAAGTTAGATTCAGTTAGATCTCAAGCTGAAAGCAGTACACAAGCATTTATTGATGCCCAAAAAGGATTTGCTCAAGAACGCATAGCTGCCACACAAAATGTTCGTGAGATAACTAATTTGGGTGCTCATGGATGGCGTGGTACAGGTTCAGATTATTATAGTGTAGATTCAGCTATACATGCTAATAGTGCTAATTTAACTAATCAACTACAATCTGACACAAGTAAAATATTAAGTGATTTACAACTTGGAAATATTACCCATAGGGAAGCTGTTAATCAAATGCAAAATGTTGCTGCTGTAGCTAAAAATAGTTTGCAAAGTGCAATGCAAAATGCAAAATCTTTAGTAGCAAAACAGTCTAGTAGATTTGATTATACAGCATGGACTACAGCAGAAAGTTTATTATTAAATGGAACTGATTTATCTACTGTTTCATCAGAACTAATGAAGGCAATGCTTGATTTACCAAAATATAATATGGCAAATATGAGTCAACAATTATTACTTAGCACAACTACATTAACAGAACAAAGTTTATTAAAGAGTGCTTTATTGAATGCCGGAAGTCTAGCGACCGGTAAGGCTATTATATCTTTAGAACAAGAAAAAAGTAAAAATACTACCATTGATAGTGAAATATATAAGATGATAGGCGAACTAGTAAAAAAGGGACATTCTTTAGATGATATACGTTCCAACCTTGATCAAATAAAAGCCGAATACGATAAAGAAAAACATGCAAAATAATATAGTTATTTATGAAACTGCTTTAAAAGGCAGTTTCATTTTTAATAATTATATGCTATAATGTATATATTATAGGAGGCATTTATGAAAGAATATTATCATAATCAACAATATACTATATATAAAATGGATAAATGGTTTTTTATAATTCCTAATAGTGTAAATGATAAACTTAATTTCGTATCACTTATTGCTAATAAAACAATATTTGATTTAAGAAAAATGTCCAAGAAAGATATTTTATATTATTTAGATGAAATAAACAAAATAGTAGATTCTATAAATAAACTTGGTTATCAGAAGATTCCTTCAATTAATGTAGATAAATTAAAAGAAGCTAATCAAAATAATAATTCTCAAGAATTTGAGAAACTATTACACAATGCTCTTTTAGAAGTTCAAAAGATTAGTATTGCTTTAGGTAAATGTGAAGAGAATAATAAGACAATAGCAGGTATGTTTAATATAGTGATGAGAGATGAGATTTCTGATAAAGATTTTATCAATTGGATAGTAGCAAATCCATTTATTTGCTATTCTTGTGATAACTTTTCTCAAGTTAGAAAAATATATGAAGAACAAAAAAGTGTTGTTAGTAAAAAAGCAGATGATTCACTTGATAAAGTTAATCTTGGTAGTGTTGATTCTATGCCTAGTAATATAGAAAAATTTTCAACTGAAAAAATGCAAACTAACACACCACTTAATTATAATCCTCTTGGTAGTACAACATTAGATAAAGTTGGACTAGATCCAACAGGAGAAGTTAGTGAAAAAAATACCACTACATTTGTAATGGATTCAAATGGATCAAAAGATAATAATGATACAGTTATTTATCCAGGAGAAAAAGCTTATGATGAAGGTGGTAACCCATATGGACAACAAAAGTCTAATACAAGGACATTGTCAAAGCCAGGTGCTAAATTTGGTTATTATCCTACTCATAATGAATGGAATAAAGCAGCATTTACAAATTGGTATGGTATTATTTTAACTTTAATATTTTCCTTTGCTATAGGCTATTTGATAGCTTGGATATTTATAAGAGTTCATTAAAAACATTAATTATTTAATGTTTTTTTTCTTATTATGTGATAAAATTATATTGGTGATAAAAATGATTTATTTAGATTATTCTGCTACAACACCAGTAGATAAAAAAGTATTAGATACTTTTAATAAAGTATGTATAGAATATCCTGGCAATGTTAATTCATTACATGATCTGGGTATTAAATCTAAAAACTTAGAAAATTATATAACTGAAGAGATAGCAAAATTATTAAATGTTAAAAGTAATGAAATAATTTATACTTCTGGATCTTCTGAATCAAATAATTTAGCTATTAAAGGAGTAGTATCTAAGTATAAAAATAGAGGTAAACATATTATAACTACCTTTCTAGAACATTCTTCTGTCATAGCCCCATTAAACTATTTAGCTAATAATGGGTATGATGTAGATTTTGTTAATATAAAAGAAGACGGATTAGTTGATTTAGATAATTTATCTGAATTAATTAATGATAATACGATACTAGTAAGTATATCTTTAGTAGATAGTGAAATAGGTATTAGACAAAATATAGAAGAAATATCTAAAATAGTAAGAAAATATCCTAAATGTATATTTCATGTGGATATGACACAAGCAGTAGGTAAAGTAGATTTGCCTATACAGTATGTAGATTTAGCTAGTATATCAGGCCATAAAATATATGGATTAAAGGGTATAGGCTTGCTTATTAAGAAAGAAAATATTCAGCTAGAGCCATTAATTCATGGAGGAAAAAGTACTACTATTTATAGAAGTGGTACACCAGCATTACCTTTAATAGCATCAATGAAAACGGCATTAGAACTTGTATTAACTGATAGAAAAGAACATTATAACTATGTTAAAAAATTAAATACAATAGTAATAGATGAATTAAAGAAATATCCTAAAATACATATTAATAGCACAGAAAATTCTATTCCTTATACTATTAATTTTAGTATTAAGGATATAAAACCAGAAACATTAATTAGAGCGTTATCTAGTAGGGAAATATATGTATCTACTAAAAGTGCATGTTCTAGTAGTGATTCTATGTCTAATAGTATTTATGCCCTAACTCATGATAAAGAATTATCTAATAATAGTTTAAGAATATCATTATCTTATAAGACAACAGAAGAAGAAATAAAAGAATTCTTAGTGATATTTAGAGAATGTTATGATAAATTGGATTTGAGGAAATAAAATGAAAATAATTAGAATTAGTGCTATATGGTGTCCAGCTTGTTTAGTTATGAAAAAGGTATGGAAGAACATAGATACAAGTGATTTTGAAGTAATTGATTATGATTATGATATGGATAGTTTAGAAATAGAAAAATATAATGTTGGTAAGATACTTCCAGTATATATATTTATGGATAATGATAAAGAAATTAAAAGATTAGTTGGAGAATTATCTTTAGATAAATTAAAAAAAGAAATTGAGGAAATAGTATGAAATATATAAAGAAGATAATATTTTTGTTACTGATATTTACTATCAGTTTATCTACTGTTAAAGCAGATGATGATAAGAATTTAGTTAATATATATTTCTTTCACTCTAATACTTGTAATCATTGTAATAGAGAATTAAAGCTTTTAAATAAATTAGAAAAAGAATATGATAATATAGCTATATATAAATATGAGATAAGTAATAATGATAATATGTTACTTTTAAATAAGGTTTCAGAATTAATGGGTGATAGAGTAACAGGGGTACCATATACTATTATTGGTTCTACATCTTATTTTGGATATGGGGATGATTCTAAGGAAAAATTTAAGGCCACTATTGATTATTATAGTGAGTATGGTTATAAAGATAAAGTAGGGGAATCTATTGGTAATATAGAACTTCCTACTTATGAAGTAAAAGATGATGTCATTGATGTATCAGATTATATCAAAGATAAAACTTCTTATAAAATATCATTGCCATTAATAGGTAAGGTGGAACTTAAAAATTTAACTTTACCATTGATTACTTTAATAATAGGTCTTGTAGATGGATTCAATCCATGTGCTATGTGGATACTTTTATTCTTAATTAGCATGCTAATTAATATGAAAGATAAAAAGAGAATGATAATACTCGGTGTTACATTTTTACTTGCTTCTAGTTTAGTTTATGCAATATTTATGTTTACATGGCTTAATTTAGCTAATCTTGTTATGTCTATATTTTGGATAAGATTAATTATTGCTTTAATTGCTTTAATAGGTGGTATAATTAATATTACAAGTTATTTTCAAAAGAAAGATGATGGCTGTGAAGTAGTAGATGAAAAAAAGAGAAATAAGATATTTTCAAGGATAAAAAGATTTACTCGTGAAAATAAATTATCAATAGCTATTTTAGGTATTATATTTTTAGCTGTATCTGTTAATATAATAGAATTAGCTTGCTCAGCAGGGCTTCCATTAATGTTTACTGAAATACTTTCTTTAAATGATTTGACAAAGTTTGAAGAAATATTTTATATTTTATTATATATGTTCTTCTTTATGTTAGATGATTTGATAGTATTTATTGTAGCAGTTGTTACTTCATCATTGACAGGTTTTTCTTCTAAATATGGTAAGATATCTAAGTTAATTGGTGGAATAATATTATTTCTAATAGGTATACTATTAATATTTAAACCGGCTTGGTTAATGTTTAAATTTTAAAAAAACGGTATTAATTACCGTTTTCTTTTTGCCATTTTGCATATTCTCTTAATATAATATCTATTTCTTTTTCAATTGTCATATTAGTAGTATCTAATACTAAATCAAAATTAGATAGATCTGTTACATCAATATTATATGTTCTTAAATATCTTTCTTTTTCAGATTCTCTTCTTTTTATCATATCCTGTTTTTGTTCTTCTATACTAGAATGATTTTCACTATCTTTTCTTTCTAAATCATTAAATGCTCTTTTAGCAGCTTCATCAATATCTACTTTTAAATATAGTTTAAATGATTCTGGTACAGAATAGTAACCTAATCTTGCGTCAATTATTAGATTGTTATGTTCACTGGCATATTTTTTTGCACTAAATTCTATTTTTTCATCTATTTTTTCTTCTGGATGATCTTCTACATATTTGTTAAATTCTGTTACATCCATATTATGTTCTTTAGCTAATTCTCTAAAGTATGTACCGTTTCTATATATTTCGTATCCTAATTTTTCAGATAATATTTTAGATATAGTACTTTTGCCACTTGCTAAGTCTCCAGTTAAAGTTATTATATTTTTCATTACATCACCTAAGATAATTATAGGAATATTATAGATGTTTGTCAATGTTTGACTAATAATGTAATTTATGTTAAAATATTTGTTGTCACTTCAAATAATGATTATATTAAATTGACAAATATTCAAATATTTGAGATAATCATAATAGAGGTGATGTAGATATGTATCAAGGAAAAATTTCTCTTACTATGCAAGATATCTTGGAAAAAGAATTTAAAATTGATACAAGAGGTTATAGACCTCAAGAAGTTGATCAATTCTTAGATGTTATTATTAGAGATTATAATGAATATAATAATATTATTAAAAGCTTAATTAAAGAAAATAAAGAATTAAATGCTTCTTGTCATGAAATGAAAGAAGAGATTCGTAATTTGAAGTCTAATATTGAAGCAGCTAAATATGGAGAAAAAGAAATTACGAATGTTGACTTATTGAGAAGAATTTCTCAATTAGAGAAAATAGTTCTTGGAAAAGAAAATGAATAATGTTATCTGGACAAACGCTATAGTAATATAGAGGAAAGTCCACGCTCACACTGTCTGTGATGATGGTAGTGTTTGTGCTTAGGGAAAAAATAACCTAAGGTAGTCTTAAGACTAACGGCATTTGTTTAATCTAAGGCAATGCTATGATTAAATGAATATAAAGTGCCACAGTGACGATGATATAGAGAAATCTATAGAGTGAAACGAGGTAAACCCCGCAAGTGAGAAACCCAAATTTTGGTAGGGGAACTATCAATAGATAACAAGAATCTAAAGATGGATGGGAAACCATAGATAAATGTTTGTCGCCTTTTATAGGTACAGAACGTGGCTTATAGGATAACATATTTTTACTTAAGGAATGATAAAATGGAAGAGATTGGATTAAAGTTAAAAGAAAAAAGGGAAGAAAATGGTGTCTCGATTGAGGAAGCAGCTGATGATTTGAATATGAGACCTGGTCTTTTAGAAGACCTAGAAAGTGGAAAGAAAGATAGCTTTCTAGATGTTAATACATTAAAGAATTATATTCGTGATTATGCTAAGTATTTAGGATTAAACTCTGATGAACTGATTGATGAATTTAATGAATTCTTATTTGATTTTACATCAAAGATACCTGCTGCTGATATGGAGAAGGCACGTTTAGAAAGAGAAAACGAAAGAAAAGAATTTGCATCACCATATACTAAAAAAGATGATACTAAAAGTAAATATAAAGTATTTATTTATGTGGCAATTGTTATAGTTGTCGCATTAATAGTTGGATATTTTGCTTTAAGTGGAGTCAAAAGAAATGATTTTCATGATAATAATGTAACTTATGTTATTAGGAGGTAATAATGAATAAAGCTAATAAGATTACAATGTCAAGAATATTTATATCAATAATTATATTAATAATTTTACTGTTTCCATGGCATCAAGTAGGAGTTGAGTTTCCTAAATATTTAGTACGTGGAAAAATAGTGATGGATTTAAGGTATTTAATATGTGGAGTATTATTTATTATAGGATCCCTTACTGATTTCTTTGATGGCTATATTGCAAGAAAATACAATATGGTAACAGATTTTGGTAAAATGATAGATGCTATATCTGATAAATTACTCACCAACTCATTATTAATTGTACTTGCTTGTGATGGGGCAGTTAGTCCTATAATAGCAGTTATTATTGTAATTCGTGATATAGTTGTTGACTCTATTAAAATGTTAATTGGTAATAAAGGTAAAGCAGTAGCTGCTATACCTATAGCTAAATGGAAAACAGCTACATTAATGGTTGGTTTAACATTAACACTATTCTATAACTTACCATTTGAATTATTTGGATTTAGATTATCAGATTATTTACTTATAATTGCTGCTGTATTATCAATAATATCTGGAGCTAAATACTATGTGATGGCTAAAGAATATATAACTGATAAATAGTAGTTGAAATAATAGTTTAAGTATTATATAATGTATGTAAGTGAGGTAATTACATATAATAAAAAGAGTATTCAAGTAATTGAATGCCTACCTCAAATGATTGAGAGAGACATTAGTATGTCTTATATAGATATACTAGTGTCATTTTTTTATTACTATAACTAATAAATTAAAAGTAATAGAATGAGAGATATATAATGAAGAAACTTGATATGATATTCCCGTTTTTTCATCTGCTCAAAACCTCCTTTCTATTAAATTGAAAAGAGGTAGACACTAACTACTTTAAATACTCTAGATAATTATATATTAGATAGAAATGTAATGTCAATTATAAAATGACTTATGTTAACTAATTGGTAACAAAAATATGGGAATATTATTAAATAATGCTTGCATATTATTAAAATATAGTGTATTATTATATTGTTCCTGTTTCTTGGTTACGCGTACTCCTTACGGTGACTAGGTTATAGGTGAAAATAAAGATAAAGGAGGAAATTAAAATGGCATTATTAAAAGATGAAAAAAGTAAGATAATTAAGAAATTTGCTAGAGCTGAAAAAGATACTGGTTCTCCAGAAGTTCAAATAGCAATTCTTACTAATGAAATCAATGCATTAACAAAGCATTTAAACGCTAATAAGCAAGATAAAAATGCAAAAAGAGGTCTAGCAATTAAGATTGGTAAAAGAAGAAGTTTACTTAATTATCTAATTAAACATGATGTTAAAAAATATCGTGAAGTTGTTAAAGATCTTGGATTAAGAAAATGATTTTATATTGAAAAGTAGGCACTCTTTTTTGAGTGTCTTTATTTTGAAAGAAAGAGGTAATTATGGAAGAAGGAAAAAGAATATTCAATTTAGATTTTAGAGGAAGAAAATTATCAGTAGAAGTAGGAGAATTAGCCAAACAAGCAGCTGGATCATGCTTAGTTAGATATAATGATACTGCTATATTAGTAGCTTCAGTTATGAGTAAGAATGCTATATCTGGTGATTTCTTTCCCTTAACAATTAACTATCAAGAAAAACTATATTCAGTAGGTAAAATTCCTGGTGGATTTATTAAAAGGGAAGGAAGACCTACAGAGCAAGCTACATTAGCATCAAGGCTAATAGATAGACCTATTAGACCATTATTTGCTGAAGGATTTAGAAATGAAGTACAAGTAATTAGTACAGTATTATCTGTAGATCAAGATTGTAGTCCTGAAATGACTGCTTTATTTGGATCATCACTTGCTTTAATGATTAGTAATATACCATTTGAAGGACCAGTTGCTGGAGTAGTAGTAGGTCACTATAATGGTGAGTTTATTATTAATCCAGAAGCAGAATTAATAGATGATTGTGATTTAATACTTAATGTTGCTGGTACAAAGGACGCTATTAACATGGTAGAATCTGGTTCTAAAGAAGTATCAGAAGAATTAATGATAGATGCTATTATGTTTGGTCATGAAGCAATTAAAGAACTATGTGATTTTCAATTAGAAATTACTAAAGAGGTAGGTGTACCTAAGGTAGAAGTAGAATTAGCAGAGATACCAGAAGAATTATCTAATGAAGTTCATGAATATTGCTATGACAATATGATGGCTGCTATTCAAATAAAAGATAAAATAGAAAAATATGCTAAGATAGATGAAGTAAAAGAAGAAACAATTGCTTACTTTACTGAAAAATATCAAGAAGATGAAAATATTGAAGAAATTGTTAAGAATGTTACAAGTTTAGTTCATACTATAGAAGGAGAATGTGTAAGAAAATTAATTACACATGATAAGATTAGACCAGATGGTAGGGCTATGGATGAAATTAGACCATTATCAGCAAGTGTAGACTTATTAGCTAGAACTCATGGTAGTGCATTATTTACAAGAGGACAAACACAAGTATTATCAGTTACTACATTAGGAGCTCTTGGAGAACATCAAAT
>CAZZAK010000018.1:0-14152 GCA_964652515.1 uncultured Clostridium sp.
ATGATTACGTAAGGGTGACTACTATTAATGTTAATTCTATTTATGATATTGATAATAATATGATGAAACTAGCATATTTGTTTAGCGATAATTGTTATAATATGAATGAATATGCTAAAACTTTTATGCCTCCTGAAATTGTTGATATATTGAATAATATAATAAAAAAATAAGCTATTTTATAATGATAGGCTTATTTTTTATTTCTAAATCTATTAAATATTTATCATTAGTTATTTCACTATATATACAAGTACTTTTAAATTCTATATCTAATATTTTAGATATATTTTTCTTATAACCATGAATTATATTTAAATCTTTCTTTATACTATTTAGATATTCTTTTCCTTTTGTGTTAAATCCTAATACTTTAATATATATATCATTAATGTTATGGTCTATCTTTTTATAATTATTTAAGATATTAATTAGCATTCTATTAATTCTATTATATGTATATCTTTTTGTTTTAATATTATTTATTAATTCTTCCCATGTATTAGATTTAAATATATATTTTTTAATTCTATTTTCTATTCCTTCTTCCACTAGGACATAATCGTTTAAGTTGTCTATATTATTAATTATATTATATTTTAAAAATGAGAATAGTTTATCATAGTTAATAGTATTAAAGTATTCTTTTTCATTATACGGAATATATTTTTTAATACTTTTATTATTCTTTAATAATTCTCTAATATTACTAGCACTTGTTATATTATTTTTTATATCTTTACTATGATATCCTATGGTTCTTTTAATATTTATTGGATTTATGTTATAATTGTTTTTTATTATTTCTTTTATATAAGAAATGGCTAATAGATCATTTGGTTCTTTAGCTTCATAACCAGTTAATTCTTTTAATGCTTTAGATAATGCAGTAGGGTAATTTAGTCCTTTATCTAGATAATCTTTAACTTTTTTATTGAATTTTTTGTTATTGATCTCTGTATAAGCTAATTTTTTTAATATATTAATATCTTCTCTTTCTGTTCCAAATACAAGTGTATCAATTTTTAATTTATTTAAAATAGCTAGTGCTCCTTTAGCAAAAATATCAGCTGATTCTACAGTATAAGAATAGGGGAGTTCTACTACTAAATCAATATTATTATCTAGGCATATTTTAGTTTTATTCCATTTATTAATAATAGAAATGTCTCCTCTTTGGGTAAAATTTGTGCTTATTATAGCTATTATAATACTATCTGGATATAATTCTTTAATTTTATCTATTTGATATTTATGACCATAATGAAAGGGATTATATTCTGCTATTAAACCTATTATATTCATGTTACCTCCCGTATTATTTAAAAGAACATAATAACTAATTATGTTCTTTTTATCTTGGTGTTCTTATTAATCTATGTCTTTGTTTAGCTATTTCAGCTGCTTCTTGCCAAGTTCCTTGGGGCATATATTTTGTTACGTCTTGTCCATTTTTCTTTCTATCTAAGAATTCTGTTAATTCTTCTTCTGTTAGAGTTTTAAAAAAATGGGTATTATAGAATTTAAACCAGTCCCAAAACATTGGTGTAATTAAGTTGTTACTTTCTGGAGATTTATCAACTTTTACTCCAAATTTTTCTGTTTGAGCTATTAAAAAATTATATGCATATTTGTCCTCAGTTGGGTCTATGTAGTATTTTTTTCTAAAACTTATAGGATTTTTTAGTCTATTTCTATTATTTGCTTTTTCAATTTGTTCCAATTTATCTGCGAGCTCTTTAATTTTAAAAAACAAATCTATTTCATCTAGGTTCTTTATTGTCTCAGGATTTTCAATATTTCCTGGATCTAATCCATGAATTCTCACTTTTTCTATTTCTTCCATATTATTCTCTCCTTTCAAATATGTGCTTTATTTTAACATATAGTATTGTAGATGTCAAATAATTCTATTGCATTCTTTTTAGTAATTCGACCTTTTCACAAATATTGTATTTTATATTTAACTGATTGGTTTATCTATATTAACGATAAAAAATTGAACTGTAGTTCAATTATATTTTTATTATTGGTGGAGCTGAGGGGAGTCGAACCCCTGTCCAAAAATATTCATACTTATTCTTCTACAAGTTTAGTTAGTTAGTTTAGTTCATAAATATTATATTAACTAACAAACTAGAATATTTACTAGTCTATAATAATTCATCATATAATCTAGACACATATATGATATAGCTTACTTTATAAGATCCTTTTATTTCTCGTAAGCAAAGAAATAAAGAATCCTGTGCTTGCTATATTAAGCAAAAGCTACAGCGTTTCTTGTACTGTTTCCAGTTATTTTTATTTAGTTATTAACGGTAACAATCCGACTTGCAAAATAAATACTAATTATTTCTGTCGAAGCCATAGGCAGCCCCATAAAATTTAGATAAGTATAGCATAATATTTGTGATGTGTCAATCAATAAAAAAGTAGAGAAATTTATTCTCTACTGTATTCAGTATTACTTGATGGCAGTCCAATGATTGTTACTTGTCTTGATAAGTAATCATTTTGGCCATTATAATTAACTATATAATTAATTTTGTATTCACCAATTCCTAGTGAATTAATTGCAGAGGATAGGGAAGTTAGTGTTGTAAAGTCTGTTAATTTATTACCTGCAATTATTTGATATTTTATTTTTAAATTATTATCATTTGTAATGTCTTCTTCATTATAGCATACTGTTATTCCAGGATCATTATATGTTCCAACTCTTGCTGTTATATTTGTTTCGCCGTTTAAGAACAGTTCTAATCCTTTGGCAACTGTTTCAGCTAATGATACGGTGATTTTCATACCATTACTTTGATTGGCGGTAAATTTACTGTGTTGAGCTTTGATTATTAATACGGTATTTCCTGTACCGTTATATGTATATGTAGTTTCTGATGTTATATCTATTAATGTTAATGTATTATCAACTTCTTGCTTATATATAGCAAATACAATGTTTCCTAATGTATTAGTATTATAATTTTTTCTTTCGTTGATATATCTTCCTTTACTATTTCCGAATACTGATTGATTGAAATAGTCATTTATATATTTATCAGTTAAGGCTCTTGGTGTTTCATAATCCCATGTTATTTTGATGGTATTTTTATCAAGTTTACTTGTATTTATATTTGATATATCATTTAGTTTAGCGAATCTTTCTGATACTTCAGTAGGTTGTGTACCTCTTTTGAAATATTCTGTTCTAATTAAGTCACTAGGCGTATATTCACTTGGTAGTTTAGCAGGCCAAGTTCCCATTTCTACTTGAGAAGCTACTACTGTACTTGGGGCTTTCCATCCAATTGGGTCTTTTGGTATATATTGCATTATATTTGACATTACTGCACCTTTTGGTGAATTATTTGTGTTATAGTGTTCGCTAGATATTTTGTCATATCCATACCACAAAGCAATAGAATATTTTGAGGTATAAGCTACTGTCCATAAATCATTTACAGCCCATGATGGTAACTTGTGTTGTTTTAATGTTTCTTCACTATAGTTAGATGTTCCGGTTTTAGCAGCTACATGACTACCTGAAACTCTTGCACCGCCGTTAAATCCGCCGGTTACAGCTGACTCTAAGATATTATTCATAAGATATGCAGTTGATTCAGACATAACTTTTTCACGGGTATTTTTAAATTCTTTTATTTCCCCAGTGTCACGATATTCTATTTTAGTAACAGTGTATGGCTTTGTATAGTATCCACCACTTGCAAAAGCTGCATAAGCTGATGCCATTTGTAATGGTGAAAATCCTTCAGCTACTCCTCCGATAGCATATGCTTCGTTTATCGTATTATCTATACCGTTTGAGTATACTTTATAGTTTTCTGCGCTTTCATTTAAAGCTACATCTAATCCTAATCCATTTACGAATGTAGTAATATTCTTTTTATTAATTTGTTGAAAAGCTTTTAATGCTGGGATATTTCTTGACCATTGTAGGGCATATCTTAAAGTTATTAATCCGGCATATCCTCCATCCCAGTTTCCAACTTCTGGTCCATTGGTATAATGCCATGGTTCATCAACAAATAGGGTATATGTACTAAAATTGTTAAATTCTAAACCTGGTCCATAATCGAATAGTGGTTTAGCAGTAGATCCTGGTTGTTTTTTAGCCTGTGTTGCATAGTTATATGTTCTTTCTCCTTCACGATTACGTCCTGCTCCAACTGCAGCAATAGCACCGGTTTCAACATTAATTACTGCAATACCTGCTTGTACAGCATCATTTTCCCATGTATGTTTTTCACCACTTAGGATACCATTTATTCCATCTTGAATACTTTTTTCCATTGAAGTATATATTTTCATCGCTGTTTTATATGGGTTATCGCCAGTTTTATCAATAACTTCATCTACAACAGTATCAATATATCCTTGATAATCTGATTTATTTTCTTTTAATCCTGTTAGAAGACTTTCAATAGATATTGATTTAGCCATTTCTAATTCTTCTTTGGTAATATATCCATGTCTATGCATTAATGATAAAACTGTGTTTCTTCTTTTTTCAGCGTTTTCTGGATAATTATATGGATTATCATTAGTAGGAGATTGAAATAGTCCTGCTATTAATGATGCTTCTGGGAGAGTTAATTCTGATACATCTTTGTTGAAGTAATATTTTGAAGCTTCTTGTACTCCATATACACCTCCACCTAAGTAACTATCATTAACATAAAATTCTATTATTGATTCTTTACTATATTTCTTTTCTACTTTAAATACTGCTAAGTATACGTCTTGAAATTTTCTTATGATACTTCTATTTCTTGAGGTTAAATTATTTTTAACAATTTGCATTGTTAGGGTAGAAGCGCCACCAGCACTGCTTCTTCCTAGTAATTGATAAAATGATGCTTTTAGAAATCTTGGTAAGTCTACACCGTTATGTTGAAAGAATCTTGAATCTTCTGTTGCTACGATGGCATCAATTAATACTTGTGGTAGTTTTTCATAAGAGATACTTTCTCTTTTTTCTATGCCAATAGTAGTTATTAAGTTGCCATTTGCATCATATATAACTGTTTGGTCTTGATTTGCAAAAGCACTTTCTTTAAACTCGGGAGCACTTATTGCTATAAATGCAAAGAAGATCATTACTAATAATATTCCTATAATTCCTAGAAGAAGAATTATAGTTAATATTTTTTTCCATATATTTTTCTTTTCTTTTTTCTTTTTTTCTTCTTTAATATTTTTTTTATCATTATTGCTTTTTTCTTTTTCTTCTTGAATATCGTTAATATATTCTTCTAATTCTTCATTTATATTTTTTTTCTTATTAAACTTTATGATATTCTTCTTTTCATTTTTATTTTCTAATTTATCTTTAAGTCTGTGTTCAAGTTTTTTCTTTTTTGTTTTCTTATCGACAACTTTTCTCATAATCAACTTCCTTATCTTTTCTTTTTTAATAATTATAATATATATTCCTCTAAATATCAATTAATCTACATGATTTTATCTAAAATTTCTATATAGTTTACTCTGGGATTATATTTTAAATTAATTATATGCCCATATTCTTCAAAAAAGGATAGGGGCAATGATTTTCTTTTATTTGTATTAATATAATTAATTATATCTCTTCCCATTACTAAATATGTTTTATTTAATGATACAAATCTAATTATAAGAAACACGATTCCTTTATGTAATATGATGTTTTTGATATGTTCTAATTGGTGTTTATGAACATTTGCCAGTGGGAAACTTGTTTTGCTTATGGTTTCTTTAGCATCAAATTCAATATATTTTCCTTTATATACACCATTATAGTCTAATGTAGATTTCATTTCATAAAAGGCATCTTGTATTCTTGTTTTTTCATAATTTGTTTTGATTACTTTTATTGGTGTTGGTTTTTTATATATTAATGCTATTTTATTTAATCTATAATAATCATTGGTAATATTTATATCACTTTCTAGTGTCATGCCTCGATTACCATATTGTATTAATTTACCATTCATGATATCACCAATATAATTATACTATAAAAAAAGAAAAAAACTAGTTGTTTGAAACTAATTCTCTTTTTTTTCTTTTTTTCTTTTTTGGTTCAAATGTATATGTTCCTATTTCGTATGTGATAAAATCTTCAATTAATAATTCAATGGCATGTTTGATAATATTTATTTCTTTTTCTAAATCTTCGTTTGTTGCATTTTTTATCCAAGTTTTTAATTCTTCAAATATTGGAGTTAGATATGGCGTTGATGATTCAAACATTTCTTCATATTCTTTATCATTTTTATTTTTAAATATGCCATCATTATCTTTAGCTATGTGTAAATATTGTTCTTCTTTATTGAAAGCATATATATCATAGTATTGATTGGTTTTAATGAAAAATAAATCTATAGTATTATTTATAGTTATTACTATTCTTCTTTCTTTTTCATTTTCTGTTTTCTCATATCTTATTGATGATTTACCTATATTTATAGCTACTGCTCCATCTTCATATATTGAAATGCTTTTATTGTTTGCACCATTATATGTTATAACTGTTTTTTCTGTTTGTGGTTTTAAGCTTTCTGTTTTACCTTTTTCATATATTTTATTGCCAGTTATTTCAAAACCGGCTTCTTTAATTATACTTTTTAATTCATCTGATATTTTCATAATGTCTTCTTTTGTTTTTCTATAATATCATATTTTCAATAATTATGCAAATAAAAATCGTCTTTTAGACGATTATTATTTTTAATGGCGGAGTAGGAGAGATTCGAACTCTCGCACCAGTTTCCCGGTCTACACCCTTAGCAGGGGCGCCTCTTCGGCCTCTTGAGTACTACTCCAAAAAAGACTTACAAATAAGATTTTATAATATCTAAGTCTTTTTGTCAACTATTTTCTAGCCATATATTCGTCATATGTTAGGCTATTTTCATGAATGTATGTAGCTATGTCTTTTCCAACATAACGATAATGCCATGGTTCATATATATAACCTGTTATCCGTTCTTTTCCTTTAGGATATCTTAGTATGAATCCATATTTGTAAGAGTTATCAATTAGCCAGTTATATTCTTTTGTATTTGCTTCGATAAAACTCCAATTACTTCCAACTATATCTATAGCTAGGCCAGTTTGATGCTCTGAATATCCTGGTCTGGCAGAATATGTATCTGCTTCTTTTTTACCATCTACTGATACATAATAATTATATAAATCATATTGTGTTTTATATGAACGGTATCCTGAACCTACTAATAGTTTTATTCCTTCTTTTTTGGCATCGTCAGCCATTGTTACAAAATTATCATTTGCTACTTTTTTTAATTTGTTTTCTTTAGTTCTATAAGAAGAATTAACGTCTACTAAATCAGATGGAATATAATCATTTCCTAAATTATGATACTTATTTACTAAAACAGTTATATCATCTTTATTATCTATATTAGTAGTATTAGTATAATATTCATTATCTAATCCTATATTTACATATGTAATGGCATCTGTATAATTATATTCTTTACTGGTATAATAATTAATATATCTATTTAGTAGATTATCTTTAAAATATGATAGTTCTAATATATCAGATATTTTATCTACGTATTTATTGTTTTTTAATAAAGTAATGTTATCATTACTTAATTTGGAATATATATTGTTTATGTCATCAGATGTGTATCCTATATTTAGGAGAGAAGCAATGTTTTCTAAAAAATTATCTTCTTCTTTATAATTTATTTCAGTATATGAATCAATGTATTTAGAATCAAAATAATCAGTATTTACTATTTTTTCTAAAGTTTTAGAATACTTTTTAGAATTAATGTATTTAAATTTATTATTTTCTTTTAATACTTTGATTGTTTCTTTATTATAATCTGAGTTTAGTAAACTTATATAGTCAATTATTTGATTTTTATATATAAATAGGGGAATGGATAAAATGATGAATAATAATATACTTATTATATATTTATTTTTCTTTTTTCTTTTTCTTCTTTTCATATTATCACCTAATAATATTATAATATAAAATTAAAAAAATAAAAATAATAATGTAAAGTTTTGTCAAAACTATTGCTTATGATAATAAAATATTATATTCTAAAATAAAGATAGGGAGTGTGATACTATGATATATCCATCTATTGATAAACTATTAACGATAGTTGATTCTAAATATGCTTTAGTATATGTTGCTAGTTCTAGAAGTAAACAAATGGAAAAAACTGGTTATTATCAAAAGAAAGTTAACGAATATAAATCTTGCAAGAATATAGGCAGGGCATTGGAAGAAGTTAATGATGGTTTGATTCATATAGTAAAAAGATAAATTTTTATTTATTTTTTTCTTTTTTTTTGATAAAATTATTATGAGGTAAGTCAATATGAAAGATAAAGTAAATTTTAAACTAGTAAATATGTTACTGTTATTAGCTATTATATGTTTATTATATTTGATGAGAGGATTAGTAGTGGGTATTATAGGAAAAGCTTTTGCTATATTTGCTCCGTTTATACTTGCATTCGCTATCGCTTATGCAATATATCCAATAGTAAGAAAACTTATTGATAGTGGCGCTCCTAAATGGTTAGCTATAGTAGTAGTTACAATTATAGCTTTAGGTATAATATTTATATTAATTATTTTAATAGTGCCATTATTATATGAACAAATATTATTATTCTTAAGTAATATATCTGTATTTTTATCTGATTTATCAGATAGGTATGCTATTAATTTGGGATCATGGCAAACTTCACTTTCTGAAATAAGTGGAGATGTTATTAAAAATTTGGGTAGTAATATTTCTAATGGAGCTGTTTCTATTGTTAACACATCGATTAATTTTGTAACTAAGTTTGCTGTTACTGTATGTGTTACTATTTATTTCTTAATTGATATGGACAAAATTAGAAACGGTGTAAAAAAGTATGCTTTAAGGAGAGGAAAGAAAACATATCAATATTTTAAAAAGTTAGATATTGAGTTGGCTAAATATGTTATTGGTATATTAAAAAATATGCTTGTGCAAATGATCGAGTATACTTTTGCTTTCTTAATTATTGGTCATCCTAACTATTTAATACTTGGTATATTATCTGGTATATCTGCTATAATACCTTGGTTTGGTGGATTTATAGTAATAGTTCTTTCATTATTAGTATCATCAGTACTAAGTACAAAATTATTTATATTAACAGTTATTATATGTATTGTTTGTCCAGTACTAGATGGTAATGTAATAGGACCTAGAATATATGGTAAATCTAATAAGTTACATCCATTACTTATTATATTTGCTGTATCAGCAGGTGGAATTATCGCAGGATTTTGGGGCATAGTAGTATCTATTCCTGTAGCTATATTTATTAAAGTTACTTATAATTTTTATAGGAAAGATATTAATAGAAAAATCCTAAAAGTTAAAAAAAGAATAGTTTAAAAGTAGAATTATTTCTACTTTTTTATTTTTTTTAAAAAAGTATTGACAAATTAATTTGTTTTTAATAAAATGATATTAACAAAGGAAGAAAACTTCCTGTTTAGTTTAAAATTAGTTATTAACAAAATGATAATAACATATAATAATTTAGGTGGTAAATATGATATATGTAATTAAGCGGTGTTAAAATAATTATATATTATGATGGAGGTAAATATGTTTGTAGAAAATAATAGTGTACAAGATGATCAAGCCTTAGAAGTAACTGATATTAATATTGTTCTTAATATGGTTAATAGTTATTTAAAATATAATGATAACAATATGTATCAAGCTTATGGAATGAATATAGTTTCTTATGTAGTTGATATTTTAAAAAGAATTTAATGGTAGTAATACGATTTTTATTTAATTTGTGTTATTAATGAATTATTAATAACAAAGAAAGGAAATGATTTAAATGTTTGTAAATAATAATATGCTTACTGAAGAGCAGTACGAAAAGATTGAAGAAATAATAATTGATATTGATATGTTAGTGGGATTTTTGGAAAAGGGTGCATTAGCAGCTCCTTCTATTATGAGAATAGTTCCATATCATGAACAATTATTAGAAGAAAATGAAAATAAAGATAATGCTATTAATGTTTTTGGACATGATTATCATCCAAAGGATGCAACTGAATTTTTAGATTATCCACCTCATGCAGTAATTGATACTCCAGAAGTGGAAATAATTTCACAATTATATCCTTTTATGAAAAGAGGATTGGAATTTAAAAAGAATAGTACAGATTTATGCCAAGTTGAAGAATTTAGAGAATTTTTAAGAAAGGCCGTTAATTTGAAAAAAGTAACTGTTATTGGTTGTTTATCTGAAGTATGTGTATCAGATGCATGCAAGTCTCTTATAAAATTCTTTCAACAGTATAATCGCCAAGTTATGGTTTGCGTAGTTTTTGAAGCAATTGATACATTTGATGCACCAGGTCATAATGCTTCAGAAGTTAATGAAGGTGCTATCAAAAATTTAGAAAATGCTGGAGTCAAAATATTAAGAAGAACTCGTGGGAAAGGGACTGTTTAGATATAAAAATATATAATGGTTATGAGAGACTTCCTAGAAATTATACATTGATGGCTGATGAGTATGAATTTACTATGGCAAATGGCTACTTTGTATGATGAAGTTAAAAGGACAACAATGCCTTATAAATATTATGTTAATGGAACAGTAGAGTATATGGAATTTAAAAGCCATATGATTGAAAAAACTAAGAAGTTAGTGAGAAGATAATGAGAAAAAATAAGTTAGAAGAATTAAATAGAATTAAGGAAGAACTTACATGGATAAAATCAACTTCTATAGATAATCCCTCAAGGAATTTCTTATCTATAGAAACATATAAGTTTGATCTTCCTGATGGTAGAAGTTTAGTAAGACAAAAATTAGTTAAGAATGTTAGAGATGGTTCTTCTGTTCTTATAGTTCCTAGAATTAGGGAGAATGGTGAATATTTAGTTTGTATCGAACCTAGAGTATTTACTGAAGAAAAGGTTTCAATTGGTTTTCCTGCTGGTTATATTGAAAAAGATGAAAAACCAATTGAGGCCGCTAAAAGAGAATTATTAGAAGAGACAGGTTATACTTCCGATAATGTAATTTATTTAGGTAGTGGTTATCAAGATGAAGGCATTAGCGGTGCTAAAAATTATTTGTTTTTTGCGGATTCAGCTATAAAAGTTTGTGAACAAAAATTAGATTATGATGAATTTGTTAAATATATGTCATTTAGTTATAACGAATTATTAGAATTAGAAGATATGGGATATTTATCTGGTCTTAATAGTAAATTAGTTTTATGTAAAATTAGAGAATTAAAGAAAGGTAGGAGATAATATGAAAAGACTTACTGTTTTAAAAATAAGTGATATTGAAGACTGGGAAATACAAGCTTTTAATCCTGAAAAAGTAACAGATAAAATAATTGAATTTATTAGAAAATATTATAAAAATAATAATCTAACTGGTGTTGTATTGGGAATTAGTGGAGGAAAGGATTCGGCTGTCGTAGCAGCTTTATTCTGCAAGGCTCTTGGTCCAGAAAATGTAGTAGGTTTTACACTTCCATGTCATTCTATGTCTAGTGATAGAGCAGATGCTATAATAGTTTCTGAAACATTCGGATTTGAATTATATAATTTTGATTTAACTCCTGTATATGATGCTTGGATGAAAGAGTTAAGCAAATTAGGAGATTTTACTGAGGAAGAATTAAAAAATAGTGAGATTAATTTAAAACCAAGACTTAGGATGGCTAGTAATTATTTCTTTGGAGCATTACTTTCTGCTAGAAGAAAAGGTACTTATATAGTAGCTGGAACTTCTAATAAATGTGAAAATTATGTTGGATATTTTACTAAAGGAGGAGACTCTGTTTACGATATTGGTGTACTTAATAATTTAACTGTAGATGAAGTGATAGCCATTGGAGAATATTTAGGGGTACCTGATGAAATTATTCATAAGACGCCTAGTGATGGACTTAGTGGTATGTCTGATGAAGAAAAGTTAGGGGTTAGTTATAAAGATATTGCTTCATTTATGAATGGTGAAAATGTAGATGAAAGAGTTTCTCGTAAAATAAGAAGATTACATAGTAATGCAGCACATAAATTCTATACTCCAATTTATTGACAAGGAGAATAGATTATGGTTAAATATGTAATTAATAGAAATGATTTTATCTCTATTATTAAAAAAATATATTCTTTATTCTAATATATATATAATAACAATTGTTTTATTTAGGAGGTTATATTATGAGTAAATTAGATACTAATAAAAATGGTTTTACAGTTGGTATATATGTGGGAAGTTTTGATCCTCCACATAATGGGCATTTAGGTGTTGCCTTAGAGATACTTAAAAATAATATTTGTAATAAAATATTCTTTGTTCCTACTTGTTATTATTGGAATAAAGAAATGAATAGTTCTTTAGATGATAGAAAAGAAATGTTAGATATTGTTTCTTCTTCAATTAATGAAGAGTGTGGTAGATCACGTGCTTCAAATGTGTATTTAGGAGTACATAATTTATATACTTATGAGATATTACGTTTTTTTAGAAATACATATAATAATTTATACTTAATTATTGGGGCAGATAATATTTGTAAATTTTATGAATGGAAAAACGTTAGAGAGATAATTGATAATTATCATATTATAGTAGTTGGTAGAGATAATATTGATATTAATCAATATATTAAGGAAGAAGATAGAGAGAAATTTATTTTTGTACCTTTTGATATGAAAATATCTTCAACTGATATACGTAATGACTTAGTTAGAGGCAATGATCCTAAAGGACTTAATCCTAAAGTTTTAAGATTAATAACGGATAGAGGTTTATATGGAAGAAATAATTAAAAAATTGATATTAAATAATAAGACTATTAGTACAATGGAGTCATGTACTGGTGGAGGTGTGGCAAATTCTATTACTAATATAGAAGGGGCTAGTGAAGTATTTAGTTTTGCTGCTGTTACTTATTCAAATGAATATAAGATAAAAATGGGAGTTAATAGTCAAACTATTGATAAGTATTCTGTTTATAGTATGGAAGTGGCCAAAGAGATGAGTAGGGCTATTAGTAATTATACTAATTCTTGCTATGGAGTAGGTATTACTGGTAAATTAAATAGAATAGATAAATATAACTTATATGGAGAAGATAATACTGTTTATATTAGTGTTTATGATAAGTATTTTGATAAATATTATACTAATTCTATTAAAGTTGATAAAAATACTAGAAGAGATAATAAAGAATTAGTAATTAATGAAGTGAAAAAAATATTAATGAATGTTCTTGTTGTGAAAGAATAACTATAATATGTTATAATTATTATGGTGATAATATGAAATTCAAAATTTTTACAAATAATAATGAATTATCCATTAAAACAAAAGAAATTGTATGTAATAAACTTATTTCTAATGGCTTTATATTAGATAATGATAATTATGAGTTGGCTATTGCTATTGGAGGAGATGGATCGTTTCTACATATGATTAAAGATACTAACTATAACAGTGATCTTTTATATGTAGGTATTAATTCTGGTACATTAGGTTTTTTACAAGAAGTAAAGATGGAAGAAATTGATAAGTTTATATTTGAACTTAAAAGCAACAAGTATAAAATTGAAGAGGTAGGCATTCAAGAGACAATAGTTAATGGTCATGATAAATATTATTCATTCAATGATGTATTAGTTCGTGATAAGGATTTAAAACTATTTAAATGTAATATTTCTATAGATGGTAATGTATTTGAAGACTATACTGGTGATGGTATACTTATATCTACTTCAATGGGGTCTACTGCTCATAATTTAAGTTATGGAGGTAGTATTGTATATAGTACATTCTCATCATTACAAATTACACCTTTAGGACCATTAAACTCTAAAGTATATAGTACTTTATCTAATTCTATTATTGTACCTTCTAAAATGAAAATTAAATTAATTCCTAATAATAAAAATATTATTCTTACTGTAGATGGAATTAATATTACATATAATAATATTGATAGTATTGAAACGTGTATTTATGATAAGAAAATTAAATTATTAAGATTTAGTCATTATAATTTCTTTCAAAAGATAAATACACGTTTCAATACTATCAATATTATTATATGTAATAT
>CAZZAK010000019.1:0-14147 GCA_964652515.1 uncultured Clostridium sp.
CCATGCACCATTTCCAGGTGGAGTTTGTTTGAAATTAGATTTTGGGTAACTATCATTATATCCAACAATGCTACTCATATGATTTCTACAACGTTTTGTTCCATTGTCGTGTCCATTACTATTTTGACAATACGATGCTCTTGTATTTGGATTAAAACAGTTACATCCGTCATTTAATGATCTACTATTAATTGTTACGCCATAGCCATTTTTTAAATATGTTTTTATTTGATTAACTTTAGTTGTTGGATTGCTTTGAGATCCAGCATTTAAAACATTCATTCTTGTTACGCGATAATTTATCAAATTTGAATTAATAATATTGCTACTTGTATTTACTGAGTTATTTTCTTTAAAATTGCTACTCGTAAATTTTGTACTCACAATTGGTCCTAATCCATTAGTTAAATATGTTATAACTGATTCTGGTTGCCCTCCGCCAGTTAAACTATTATGATATCCATAATTATTATAATCACCGTTTTTAAATTGCTTATAAAGAGCAAATCCCATATGATATTTATTAAATTTATTGCTTAAAGTAATTTCTGTTTGACCATTGGCATTCATTAGGGTTGATTCAAGACTGTTTAAAGAGGCAAATGCCCAACACAACCCTCCCGATTGTTCCTCGTATTTAGGAACTTTTTTCAATGTACAATTTCCATTACTATCACAACTAATGTGGCTACTAGTACCTTCTGCTACAACATCTATTTCTTCATTAGGCTCTTCAGACACAATATCATCTATCAATATTAATCCTGAAAAACCATCTTCATCAAGTCCAAAATCTTCATTTGTTACGTTTGATTCTTCTTCACCCATACTATACGTGTAAGTACTATACCATGCCACAAAGAAAACAATAAATATTAAAGCTATACCAAAAATCATATATAGTT
This sequence comes from uncultured Clostridium sp., assembly GCA_964652515.1. Classification (GTDB taxonomy): domain Bacteria; phylum Bacillota_I; class Bacilli_A; order RF39; family UBA660; genus CAG-914. Next base: position 906 of record CAZZAK010000019.1, read on the forward strand.
TCTTTTTATTATTCATACTGTATCACCTTATTATCTAATATAATTATATAGTATAAATAATATAAAGTAAAGAAAAAATAACCTATTTAAAGGTTATTTTAATTACAAAAAATGGTGACCCGTACGGGATTTGAACCCATGAATGCATGCGTGAAAGGCATGTGTGTTGAACCACTTCACCAACGGGCCATTTAAACAAAATGGTGGGCCTGATTGGACTTGAACCAACGACCTCACGCTTATCAGGCGTGCGCTCTAACCAGCTGAGCTACAAGCCCATTTTGGTGTCCGTTAAAGATTATAGCATATTACATTTGTTAATGCAAGTATTTTTAAATAAAAATGGTGACCCCTTAGGGATTCGAACCCTAGACCCACTGATTAAGAGTCAGTTGCTCTACCAGCTGAGCTAAGGGGTCACAAAATGCAATTGCTAATTTATTATATCATAATTTTATTAAAATGGAAGTGTTTTTATGAAAAAAAAAGAAGTTTTTTTTACTTCTCTTCATTTTTGGTTACAATTTCCAATGCTTTTTGATATGTTAAATCCATTTTAATAGCTTCTAATGAACCTACTTCTTTTAAAATAGTTTCTTCATCTACATTATATTGTTTAGACATATCTTTTAATCTATCTTTAGCTTCTTTATCAGTTACTTTTATTTTTTCTTTCTTAATAACTTCTTTTAATAGGTAACGATACTTAATTCTTTTAGTAGCTTCTTCAGCCATTTGTTTTAGAATATCTTCTTTTTTAGATTTAGTATATTCAAAATACATTTCTTCACTAATACCTTGCATTTTCATTCTTTCAACGAACTCATGATACATATGCTCTGATTCATCATCTACCATTTCAGGTAATACTTCCATCTTCATATTAGATACTGCTTTATCTAAGCATTTATCTTCATAAATGTGTTCTTGTTCATGAGATTTTTGATGTTCTAATTCTTCTTTAACTTGATTTTCTAATGATTCCTTATCAGTAACATTAGGCATAGCTAAATCTAGAAAGAATTCTTTATCTAATTTAGGTACAGTTCTTTCTTTAATTTCATTTACTTTAACTTTAAATACTACTTTTTGGCCTTTTAAATCTTCACTTGGATAATCTTCTGGGAAAGTTAAGTTAATATCTTTTTCTTCTCCTTTTTTCATGCCTATAATAGCATCTTCAAATCCAGGTATAAAAGTATTTGATCCAATAGTTAGAGAATAATTTTCACCTTTTCCACCTTCAAATTCTACGCCATCTTTTGAACCTGTAAAATCGATAATAGCTATATTTCCTGATTCTACAGCACCTTCTTTAACTGAAACTTCAGCGTAGTCGTTTAATAACATATCAATATGTTTCTTTATTTCTTCTTTAGTTACTTTAATAGGATCTTTTTTAATTCCTAAGTTAGTATATGCTCCTAATTCTACTTTTGGTTCAGTAATAAAAGTAAATTTAACTTCTAATTTGTCTTTATCTAAGCTTACTAAGTCTACTTTAGGTTCTATGATAGGTACTATTTTATCTTCAGTTAAAATGCGTCTATATTCAGTATCTATAGCTTTATCTGCTGCTTCATATAAAATATCCATAATACCATATTTTTTTTCGTAGACATTTCTTGGCGCATGTCCTTCTCTGAAACCATCTATTTTAGCTTTTTTGTTTACTTTAAGGAATGCTTCATCTTGTAATTTACCCCAATTTTCTCCTTCTATTTTTAATACTTTTTCTTCTTTCATGATTACTCCTTATTTTATTTCTAATACTTTTACAGTATATGTTCCATTAGGACTTTCTACGTTACAATTTTGTCCAACTTTAGCATTCATAATAGCTATAGCTAATGGAGACTGATTAGATATTTTGTTATTAGATGGATCCGCTTCTTTAGAACCTACAATAGTATATTCTTCTGTATCATCTGGATCATCATCATATTCTATTACTACTGTAGAACCAATGCCTACTTTTCCATTGCTTTTCTTTTCGATAATTTCTGCTGTTTCTAATATTTTTTCAAGTTCTTGAATTCTTCCTTCTATTTGAGCTTGTTCATTTCTAGCAGCATCATAGTCAGCATTTTCTGATAAGTCTCCTAGACTTCTAGCATCTTTTAGAGCTTTAATAATTTCTGGTCTTTTAACTTCTTTTAAATTATTAAGTTCTTCTTCTATTTCCAAAAACCCTTCATTTGTCAAATATATTTTATCTGCCATTCGTTTTTTTCACCTCTTCTTAACAGTTAAACATTTTACTAGTTTTTTAATTTTTTGTCAAGACTTTTTTTAATTAATCTTAACACGTATCATATCACCTGGATATACTTCTCTATTTACTTTGATTTTTAATATTTCTTCTGGATGATTAGCGATTTCTCTAGCATCTCCATCTTCATCAATTATTTCTTCAATTTCCGTACTATATTCATCATAGTATGGAGACATAAATTCAATTTCATCCCCTTTTTTGAAGTAGTTCTTAACTGAGATAATTGCATAACCATCTTTATATGAATTTACTAATCCTAAGAAATCTTGATTAGAATCTTCTTGTCTTTCGGTATAGTATTGTTCATCTTTACTAGGAAATTTATTATAGAATTGAGAAATGCTATCTCTATTAGCTACTCGATCTAATATTTTAATATATCTTTCTTCTTTTTCAGGAGTCAACGTATTATTTAAGATATCATCTATAAGTCTCCTATAGGTATTAACAACTGTTGCTACATAGTAGATACTTCTCATTCTTCCTTCTATTTTAAAACTAGTAATACCAATATTAATCATATCTTTAATATTATGAACCATAGATAAGTCTTTACATGACATGGTAAATTTAGTTTTAGATTCTATTTCATGTTTGTTTCTATCACATAATGTAAAATTCCATCTACATATTTGAGCACATCCTCCACGATTAGCATCTCTTTTTGTAAAATAATTAGATAGAACACATCTTCCTGAATATGATGAACACATTGCTCCATGAATAAAGCATTCTATTTCCATACCAGTTTTATCTATTATCTCTTTTATTTCATCCCTTGATGTTTCCCTAGCTAATACTACTCTTTCAATGCCTAATTGTTTCCAAAACAATACACTTTCGTAATTAGCAGTAGATGCTTGTGTAGATATATGGATTGGTATTTTAATATTATTCTCATGAACTAATTTTATGACAAGAGGATCTGCTACGATAATAGCATCTACAGAAGCATCTTCTAATTTACGTAAATAATCTACTAATCCAATAGTATCTTTATTATGAAAAATAATATTTACTGTTACGTAGACTTTTTTATTTTTTTTATGAGCATAATCACATGCTTCTTTTATTTCATCTATATTCAAGTTTTTAGCATTAGCCCTTAAACTATAGTTTCTACCTCCAAAATATACAGCATCTGCTCCATAATCTAGGGCTACTTTTATTTTTTCCAAAGATCCTGCTGGTGATAACAATTCTATTTTATGCATTATCATCACCTCCGTTACCTTTTACTTTATATATTGTCTCTTCTTCTAGAAAGCCTATATATTCATCATATATATGTTCTTTATTAATAAATTTATCTAACATACTATTAAAAGTACTCTCTTCAATATTAAAACTATTTAATACCAAATAATCTATTCTTAATTCATCTATCTTATTTAACAAATTAACTATCTCTTTAGTATATATAGTTGTTCCATATTCTTCTTCATATATTGGATAATATTCATTCTTATCATCCATAATATAATGTATATCATCATTTTTATCCTCATTAATATATTCTAAATAATTAGTTAATAAGTATCTACGAGATAAGAATATAGGTAAGTATCCATATACTGTCATGTATAGAGTCATATTAGTTTTATCTTTAATTTCATTTATCTCATTCATAGTAATATCATTAGATATATATGAACAACTTATGCCTATATCTTTATAAAATTCATGTGATAAAATACTAGTATTTAAATGGTCTTCATATATAACTAATTTATCTAGTAGATTATATCTTTTAGCAATATTATAGATACTATGATCATAATATAATATTCTATCAACATTTAAATCTTTTATTCTATCTATTATATTATTCAAGCCTTCCAAATCACTATTATGCATAATTTTATTTAAGGATACTATTATTTTTTTGTTATTTACTTCTTTTAATAAAGATTCTAATTCATCAATAGTTAGGTAAAAAGAATATCCTATTGAATAATCTTTAATAGGAATAATAAAGCCATAAATATCTTTATCTAATAATTCTTTTATATGACTAACACTTTTAGGAATAACTAAAATATTATTCATAATATCACTCCTATTCATCTTTTCTTTTTGATATAGATATTTTATCTCCTAAAGGTATATAAGTGGTTATATAGTCTTTATTTTTATCTAAGAATTCTATATACTCTTTAATATGTCTAACAATGCCCTTTTGATTTTTAGTAATAGCTAGACTCTTGTCTTCAACAAGGCCATGAAAAGATAAATTATCGGTTACTATTATACCATTAGATGCTAAATTTTTACTATATTTTTTAAAAAAATCAATATTATGACTTTTAGAGGCATCAATAAATATTAAATCATATAATCCTTCTATAGTAGTATTTAGGGCATCATCATTAATAATAGTAATCCTATCTGATAAATTCATTTTATTGATATTATCTACTGCCAAAAGATATCTTTCTTTATCTTTTTCAATAGTAGTTACTTTGATATCGTTAGATACTAATGCCATTTTAATCGAAGAATATCCTATAGCACTACCTATTTCTAAAATATTTTTAATATTTTTTTCTTGAATTAAATTTAATAAATACTCTATTCCATCATCTTGCATAATAGGTATTCCATTATCTTTTGCATATTTATAAATACTATCTAACATAAACCCTCCTTTAAATAGGAAAAAGGACTATTGTCCTTATTGATAGCATGACCATTTTCCTTCTCTTTTTAATTTTTCTATTATATTATAATGTTCTGTTGCTGTTTTAGTAAAATAGTTTTCACCAGAGCAATCAGATACAAAATAATAGTAATCATGTTTGTGATATTTAATAGTGGCTTTAAGTGACTCCATGCCAGCGTTTGTTATTGGTCCTACTGGTAATCCAATAAATGATCTACATCTAGTATTATAAGCATTATCACAGGTATTAAGTTCATTATAAGTTAATCCAACTTTATAATCATCTCTTTTTAAATAGTAGTATGTTGTAGAGTCCATTCCTAATGACCATTTGTCATTAACTCTATTTACCATTACACCAGCAATAGAAGCTCTATCATTACTTGTTTTACCTTCCATTTCTACAATTGATGCCAGTGTCATTATTTCATGTATTGTATATTCTGATGATTCAATATCTTTTTTGTATGGTTCTAACTTATCATTCATTTCATCTAACATAGTTTTAACTATTTCTTTATTAGTAACGTCTTTACTCTGTAAATAATATGTATCTGGGAATAAATAGCCTTCCAATGGATAATATATTTTTTCATTTAATATATCATCCGTTAAGAACCAGTATTCACTAATTAATGATTTAATATATTCTTTATCATTCATTAATTCCATAAAATCATCATATTTGTTATTAGTATTCTCTTCCACTACTTTAGCAATTTTTCTTATATTTAATCCTTCTTGAAAAGTAATAGATATTTGATCAGGATTATATGAACTTCCCTTTTCAAGGCTATCTACGATTTTTTTCATATTCATATTACGATTAAATTTATATGTCCCTGCTTTTAAATTATTCTTCTTATTTAATTTTGTATATAATTTAAAAATAAAGTTACTTCTAATTAATTTATTTTGTTCTAAAGTTTTTCCAATAGAAGCAATACTTCCACCAGAAATAGTAACTACTACTTCTTCACTTTTACTTGTCATTCTAGATAATTGATAATTATAATAAAACCCCACTGCAAATATTAATACTAGTAATACTCCTAATACTATTATAATTATTTTGTACTTCTTCATAATTAGTTACCTGCTTTATTACTCTCCTCTTGTATTGATTCCAGAATTGTTTCAATAATTTTCCATTCTTTTTGACTTTTAATTGGCAATAATTCTGAATCTTCTTTAGATGGATCATATATAGAAGCAAATACTCTAACATTACCATTGGCATCCTTAGTATTATCTGTATATACGATATAGTTTTTACCAGTTTCTTCTGAATCAAAAGTAAATAATACTTCGCATTCTACTTCCTTTCCATCTTTATCAATAACAGTAAATTTATTTTTTTTATTCATTTTTATTCCTCCTATCTAAATAGCTTTGCAATATTATTATAGCTGCCATTCCATCTACTTTTTTCTTTCTTTTGTTTCTTGATATATTACTTTTTATTAGAACATTATTAGATATAACTGATGTTAATCTTTCATCTTCCATTATAACATCAATATTATATTTTTGTTCTATTTTATTTTTAAAATCTAACGTTATTTTTGCCCTTTCTCCGATAGTACCATTCATATTCTTTGGTAATCCTAATACTATAGTAGTTATTCCATTATCTTTTATAATACTCTCTAATTCATCGAGAGCATATTGATAATCATCATCTTTAAAACGAATTGTTGTATATAATGAAGCTATAACATTAGTGGTATCACTAATAGATACTCCCAATGTTTTACTTCCTAAATCTAATCCTAAAAATCTTTTCATAAATATCATACACTTTCAATAAAAATTTTATCAAGAAAAAAGAAAAATAGCAATATTTCTATTTATTCTTTTTAAATTTATTTAAAATTTTTTCAGGCATTACACTGATTACATTATCAAAATTAGTAAATAAATATATGCTACCAGATATTAGTCCTGCTACCAAAAGATTACCCAATTGAATAATTTTACTATTACTAGATATAGGTAAAAAAGATTTACATAATTTTAAAGATAAGACTAAGATAATTATTGATAATATAAATCTTGGTATTGTTTTAATTGTTTCTTTATAGTTTAATTTCATTTCTTTATTTAAGAACAGCAAGCTAATGGTATCAGATATTAAGAATCCTATTAATGTAGCACATATTGCTCCATAATATGCTGGTATGTTTAATTTATAGAATAGATTCATCAATATAATATCAAATACTAGATTTAAGAATAGTCCTAAAGAAACACTAACATAAACCATTTTTCTTTTATCAATACTTTGCATAATAGAATTAGTTACCATATATATGCAATCTAGTACTGTCACTAGAATAGTTATTTTAATTATTCTTGGACCATATTCATTATATCTATAGAAGAAATTCCACATACTATTTGACATAGAGCTTATAAATATTGCTAGTGGTGTGATAATGAATAGAATTATTTTTAAACATTTGTTGAAATCCTGATTAACTTTAGCATTATCTTTTTCTGTATAACTTTTAACCATATGAGGTATTAAACTTATTATTAAACCAGTCGATACTGAGCTTACTATTGTATTAAACTTTATGCCCCATGTTGTAAAAACACTACTAATAAATTCTGTGTCAAAGGCACTAAATCCTAATTTGGGTAATGTTCTAATTACTAGAACCATATCTATGAATGTATAGATTGTATTAGCTAGATTTATGACAATAAATGGTATGGAGCAAGTAATGATTTTTTTAATTATTTCTTTATCTTCTTTTTTGGATAATTTGCTAACTTTATCCAAGCCTATTTCTTTTTTATTGTGATTTATTTTTAAATCTAAATATATATATGCTATTAGAGCTCCTAGAAAAGCAGCAAATACAGATATTCCAACAGCATATTTAACTGGTAATTTAAATATATATACACAGAAATAGCTTCCTAATATAATAATTATAATTCTTACTATTTGTTCTATAATTTGACTAATTGATGGTTCTTTAATATATGTGTGTCCCTGTAGATAACCTCTTTTAACACTTAATCTTGGTACTATTAATAGAGCAAAAGAAATCAAGCGAATAACAAGTGATACATCATGAATTGTATTTCCACCTTCTAAATCTCCTATTATGATTCTAGCTAATTCATTTGCAAAAATAAAACATATTAGGAAAGATACAATAGAAAAAATATTTATTATCTTATTAGCGATGGTATACATCCTATTCTTTTTATCTTCCATTCCTAATGTGTGATATTCACTAGTAATTTTACTTATGGCAAAAGGTATACCTGCCGAAGATATAATTAAAAATATATTATATATATTATATGCATATCCATATAACGTCCCACCTTTTTCCCCAATAATATTATAAAATGGTATAACATATATAATACCTAATATTTTAGAGACAATTATACAAAAAGTAGCAATAAAAGCTCCTTCTAGAAAGTTAAATTTTTTTAATTTTTTCATTATATCCTCTTTTCTATTGATGATGATTTATATAGTTAATTTTATCATATGATAATATTTTAATCAATATTAATAGATGTATTGACAATAAAATAAAATGCCTAGTATACTTATATTGGTGATATTATATGAAGAAATTTAATATGATTGATGAGGAATTTGTTTGTGAAAATTGTGGATATAAGGTGACAAAACTTGATTATAGTGCCAGGGATCATTGTCCTAATTGTTTATATTCATTGCATGTTGATATTAATCCTGGTGATAGAATGAATAAATGCCATGGTTTATTTGAGCCCATAGGAATTGAAAAATATAGAGAAACTTATAAAATTATTTATAGATGTAAGAAATGTCATCAGATACATAAAAATGTAATGGCAGACGATGATAACTATGATGAAATTATAAAATTATCAATTATTGATAAATAAAAAATGGACAATTTTATTGTCCATTATTATTTTGATTACCATATACGAAACTCATGCCTGCTACCGGTTCTGTTGTTGTAGGTCCAAGTGGTTGTTGGGGCATTCCTTGCTGTGGCATAGTGTTAATGTGTTCAGGAGTTATTGGTTGAGGATTCATTACACTAGGATTTGCCATTGGTTCAGGATTAATCATTCCTTGCTGAGGTATTGTACCAACATTTTGATTAAAATTATTCTCCGGCATCATTGGTTGTGGCATTGGTGTTGGTACTGGTTCTGGAATTTGTGGTGCCATTGGCATATTGTTCATGCTCATATCATTCATTTGATTTGGCATTGGATTATTATACATTGGCGTTTCATTAATCTGTGGCATAACATTTGGAGTAACAGTTCCTATACCATTTTGAATCCCGTTTATACCCATATTATTATTCATCATGTTCACACTGTTCATTTGATTCATATCGTTAACTTGATTATTCATATTATTCATATTATTCATTTGATTTATATTATTTAAATTATTATTCATCATGTTCATATTATTCATTTGATTATTCATATTATTATTTAGTCCAACATTTAAATTGTTTGGTATCTCCATATTTTGTAATGGCTCTTTGTTATCTCCTTGTACTTTGTTGTCACCATCTTTTTCTGTCTTTTCTTTATTTTTATTATTTGGATTCTTATCTACTAAAAAGCCAACTACTGTAATTATTGCTATTAATACGATAACTATTATCCAAATATAGTTGTCCATCAAAAAATCTTTTATATTCATTTCATACTCTCCTTCTATTCTATTCTAATAAGATATTAACATATTTTTTTTACTTTTTCAATAATATTAATTGTTTTTTAGTTTAAATTTTTCTATTACTCCAGAATCTATTTCTTTTAGTGTATTAATTAGTAAGTCTAATGACTTTTTATATTGCCCTCTTTCAAATAAATCTGTGGCAGTATCTAATCCTTTATCCACTTCTTTATATGTACTGCGATATCTATTGCCATATACTATTAAATCTTCACACAATTTAACATTTTTAACCATATCATTAGTTTTATTGTATATTTTAAATACTAAATCTCGTGCTGTATCTACTCTTATGTTTAATATTTTAATAACGATAGGTTTTTTATTTATTTCTTTAACTATTTCTCTAATTGCTTCATCGGCTTCTTTAAATTCTATGAAATAGCTTTGTGGAATTACAGGTATTTTATATTCATTTAATTTCTTTTTAGCTTCAGTTAATATTTTCTGAATTAAAGTATATTGTTCTCTTGCTCTTGTTTCATCGTCTTTCATACTTGTAATAGATTTTAATCTATAATCAAGTTCATCTTGCAACTTTGTAAGTCTATTATTTAATCCATCTAATTCACTAACCAATTTAGAAAAAGCAAATGTCTTTAATTTACCATGATCATATAGTACTTTATAATCATCATTTATTTTCTCTAAGTTTTTATTTATTTCATTAAAATTATTTATTTCATTATCAGATAATTCATAAGTACTTTTAATATCGTCTATTTGAATATAAATATCATATACTATTTTATTTATAGAATCTAATTTATATTTAAATTTTTTGATATTTTCTTTGAATATATCTTTACTTTCTTTTTCTTTATCAAAACTATTATATATAGAATTAAAATAATCAAGCATAGTCTTTAATTCTATATCAGCATTGTTAGTTTCAAAGTTTAATAAATCTTTCTTTATTGCTTCGGTTCTTTCTTGTATTTCTTTAACATTATATTCAATATTTAAATAATCCAATGGATAACCATCTCTTGTCATACGAAAATAATGTGTTTTTAATTCTTCTATTTTTCCTGGTATTAACACATTGGACATCAATACTAGTGATGGCACTTCATCGATAAATTTTTGTAATTTATTTATTTCTTCATCTAATAATGCTACTACTTCTTCGACAGATACATAATCATTTTTATCCATATAAGTTTCAAACTTTTTAAATAAATTGTCTACTTTAGTAAATGATTTTCTTATATTATCTTCTAAAAAATCATAATCTTTTAGATTGTTTTCAAACTTACTTTCTATTTCACGATATTTAACTTTTAATCTAGTAATGATATTACGATTCCTATCTTCTGATTCTGTTATTACTTTTATTTCTTCCATCATATTAGAAGTTATTTTTTTGGCATTTTCTAGTTCCATTTCTATTAAAGCAATTTTTTTAATAGCTTCTTTATATTCATTTCTATCTACTAAAAAATCTGTTTCTGTTACTAAATCTGTTATATGATTAATCTTATTAGTTTTGATATCTTCTAAAGTTTCATCCCATTCAATTAGTTTTTGTTTTAAGACATCATTCTTAATTAATTCTCTTACTTTAGATAGTTCAGATAAGATTGACACACTAACCAATTGATTTTTTTCATAATCTAAATCATTAATTTTCTTTAAAAATTTATTCTTTTGTTTCTTTTTATAGACAATAAGAGATACAATAAATATAACTAGCAATACAACAAACAAGATAATTATTAAATATTTTGTTTTCATATTCATATACCTCCTATAGTACTATAAATAATTTTATCATAAATTTATCACTTTTTGTAGTCTTTTTTAACAATTAATTTATATATTTTTTATAAAAAAAACTTTACCTTGGTAAAGTTATATATAATTAATTATAATACCTACTATCATAGATATGGATATTAGTGTTAATAATATTAAAATGTTTTCTTTTAAATTTTTGTTTTCTTTAAATAAAACTAATATTCCTAGTCCACTTGCAGATAATAATCCGCTAATACATGTCCCAAACAATATTACTTTATTCAAGTATAGTTCTGTTATTACTACACTAGTTGCGCAATTAGGAATTAATCCTAAAATACTAAATATTATTGGACTCAACATCTTGTTACCAGTAAGTAGACTATTTGCCATACTAGATATATCTATCATATTTAAAATAAAAGTTATTATGAAAAGGTATAAGCTTATTTTTAAAGTATGAATAATACTTGATTTAAATATACTTTCTTCACAATGACAATTATCATGAGTACATAATTCATGAATATTATTTTCTTTTTTTCTAATAATTAGATCTACCAATAAACCAAATAAGAAACCTACTGCAAATTTAATAAATAATATTTTAAATATTAAATTTGTTTCAGAATTATTGGCTATTAATATTGGCAACATTTCATCTGATGTACTTAAATATATAGAAAATAATGTTCCTAGAGATATTACTCTTACCGCGTATAAATTACTTCCTAATAAAGAAAATCCACATTGAGGTATTATTCCTAGAATACTGCCTATAAATGGGCCAAATTTATTAAATTTTTTTAATATTTTTGGGGAATCTATTTTATGTTCTAATAATTCCATTATTAGATATGAAACAAATAAGAATGGTATTATCTTTAATGTATCCAATAAGGAATCTATTAAACTATCATACATATTTATCTCTATCTCTCCTTATCCTTCTTATTTTTTTCTTTGGCTTATCAGTAGGAAGTACCTGTTCTTGTTCTTCAGGGGCTATCTTCGGTGGTTCTTCACCATCTTCAAATAAACTTTTTTTTTGAATAGAATTTATTCCTCTTTCTCTTAATATTCCCAGTATTCTTTTTTCAGCATCTTTATCATCAGGTTTAATACCATATTCTTTAATAATTTTAAATACTTCGCTAAAGTTATATTTATTATTTTTATTTACTAATTCATCTAATTGCTGATTTCTACTTTCTACATTAGCAATCATTTTTTCTATATCATCTTCACTTTTATTTATAATTGATTTTAAAGCTTTATTTCCAATTATGTTTCCTGTAGCAACGACTAAAGAAATTAGAAATGCTATAATTTTATATATTCCTACGTAATTTATTCCCATAATAATTGTTATTATAACTATTAAAATATTTAGTATGAATAGTCTTCTTCTTTTCATATGAAGTACATCTTGGTTTTGATCTAGATAATCTGTTATAATTTTTACGTTGTCCATAGCTTTTGCTTGTAATTTATGTATTTTTATCATTTTATTATCATAGCTTTTACTATTTTGATTTTTAGATGTTTCATCATTTATTTCATTATATAGTTTGTCTATTCTTTTATCTAATTTTTTATATCTATTGATATATCTAATTATATCGTACATAAAAATACACCTCAAGTAAATATTATACCTATTTTTTTATAAATATCAAGAAAAAAGAATAGCCATGACTATTCCTTTTTATTTATTTAGATTGAGTATATGATGAACCATTCATTTGGTTAAGTCCTAAATTAACTAATCTCTTAGTAATTTCTCCACCAACTGAACCATTAGCTCTTGCAGTTGTATCTGGTCCTAAATTAACACCA
>CAZZAK010000020.1:0-14122 GCA_964652515.1 uncultured Clostridium sp.
CTAACATTATAGAAAATACTATCAAAGAAATATTATCTAAAGTAGAATATAATACAAATAATAAAGTAATATATAATTTAAAAGATAATTCTATATTAGATATAATAAATGAAGCTAATACATTAAGTTTATTACCTTCTAGAAAAGTAATATTAGTATATAATTCAGATTCTATATTTCAAAGTCAAGATGAAGATTTAATAAAATATTTAAATAATTATAATAAAGATGTATATATAATATTCATAACAGAAAAATCTGACTCTCGTAAAAAGATATATAAAGAATTTGAAAAAAATGGTAAAATAATAAATATCACATCTGATAATGATAATTATCCCATAGAATTTATTAAGAAATACTTATCTGATAATAAATATAAAATGGATAGTAATTTAATAGACTATCTTTTATCAAGAACTAAGAATAATATTGATAATATTAAAAATGAATTAGATAAATTATTCTTATATAAAATTGATGATAAAATAATAACTAAAGATGATATAGATGAATTAACTTATAACAATGAAGATAATATCATGTATGAATTTACTAATGCCATTTTAGAAAAGAATAATAATAAAGCTATATCTATGTATCATTCTTTTATTGAAGATAATACAAGCATAGACTATTTATTAGTATCTATTTATAATAGTTATAAAACATTATATCAAGTAAAAGTATTAAATAAAGATAAGAGTATTAGTGATATAGCTAAAATTATTGGTAAAAAAGAATACTTTGTAAAAAAGACTTTAGAAAGAAGTATGGATTATACTGAAAGAGAATTAGAAGATATTATTAAACATTTATCTAGTATAGACAAAAACTATAAAAAAGGATTAATAAATCCTGTTCATACCTTAGAATTGACAATTATTGATATATGTGGTAAAATGTAAGTAATTTGTGAAGGGGGGAAATGCTATGCCAAATATAGATGAAATAATTTCTTATTTGACAACAGCTCAATCAATAACATTTAATGAATTTAAAGGATACTATGATATGATTTTTGGAGACGATAATATTTATGAACTATTATCATCAATAATTTTCAAAGAAGAAAAATACCTAAACCTTGCAAACGCTCTAAAAGGTATAACTGTTCTGGTAATCTCTGACGAAGAAGATACACGTTATAGAGAATGTTGTAATGAATTAGATAAATATATAGAATTATTTAAAAAAGTGCCAGGGCTGAGTCAGAATGAATTCATTGGCGACACTCATACAAATTCTAGAAGATAAAAAACTGTAAACTAATTAGAAATATTTAGAAAAACTATTTACAAATAGTTTTTTTTGTTATAATATATAATTACAAGTGGCACAAAGTGGTGGAAAGTGGGGGATAAATATGTTAATCGGTGAATATCATCATAATATTGATGAAAAAGGAAGATTAATAATTCCATCGAAGTATCGTGAAGAAATAGGCAATAGTTTTATAGTAACAAAAGGGCTAGATGGATGCCTATATGTTTATTCCATGGTTGAATGGGAAAAAATTACCAAGAAACTAAAAACTCTACCATTTACAAAAAAATCTGCAAGAACATTTACAAGATTTTTCTTATCAGGTGCCTCTGTATGTGAGTTCGACAAACAAGGAAGAATCAACTTAGTTAGTCCATTAATTGAATATGCAAAACTAAAAAAAGAATGTGTAATCATTGGGGTAAATGATCGCTTAGAAATTTGGGACAAAGAATTATTTAATAATTTGATGTCAGATAACGAGAACGAACTTTCGGATTTAGCCGAAAATCTATTTGATGGGGATTTTGATGATATTGCATAAGAGTGTTTTATTAAACGAATGTATTAATAATTTGCATATTAAAAGTGATGGAATTTATGTTGATGCTACACTTGGTTATGGCGGGCACAGCGAAGAAATACTAAAAAGATTAACAACAGGACATCTTTATTGCTTTGATCAAGATATTGAAGCAATAAATAAAAGTAAAGAAAGGTTAAGTAAAGTTGGGGATAATTATACAATAATTAAATCCAACTTTGCTAATATAACCGAAGAATTAGAAAAGGAAAATATATCTAAAGTAGATGGTATTATCTTTGATTTAGGGGTATCTAGTCCTCAACTTGATAATGGAGAAAGAGGATTTAGTTATCATAAAGATGCCATTCTTGATATGAGAATGGATAAAGATAATAAATTAGACGCCAAATATGTCGTTAACAAATATGAATATAATGATTTAGTAAGAATACTACGTGATTATGGGGATGAAAAATATGCTCCTAGTATCGCTAAGAATATTATTAAGTATCGTGCTAATAAAGAAATAGAAACAACATTAGAATTAGTAGATATCATAAAAAAAAGCATGCCAGCAAAAGAATTAAGAGAAGGGCATCCTGCTAAAAGAACATTTCAAGCTATTCGCATTGAAGTTAACCATGAATTAGAAGTATTAAATATTGCTTTGGAAAAATCTATTGAATTATTAAAAGTAGGTGGAAGATTATGTGTAATATCATTCCATTCTAAAGAAGATAGTATAGTAAAAAGAATATTTAAAAAATATAGTGAAGTAGATCAAGGTATGAGAAATCTACCATTTATACCAGAAGAGTATTCTCCAAAAATTAAGGTAATAGAAAGTAATATCACAGCAAGTAATTTTGAATTAGAGGATAATAATAGAGCAAGAAGTGCTAAACTTCGTGTTATAGAAAAGATAAAGGAATGATACTATGTCAAAAAAGAATAAAAAGAAAAATAGAATAGAAAAAATGATATATAAAACTTTTATAGTTACTACTATAGTGCTAATAATTGGTATCATATTTAGTAAGGCTATGTTATCTCAAATAAACTTAGAAGTACAAAAACTAAATAATACTATCGAAGGACAAAAGGAAGATAATAAGAGCTTGGCAATGAAAATTAACGAAATGGTATCATTGGAGCGTATTCAAGAAGTAAGTAATGAAATGGGATTAACATATAATAACGAAAACATAAAAACAATTACAGAATAGGTGATTATTTATGAAAGGTAAGAATAATAATACAAATAGAATTAGAATTAATAAATTTGTTTATTTACTTGTCTTTCTTTTATTTTTACTATTCATTGGAAGACTAACTTATATTACATTAAAAAACTATAAGGTAGGAAGTAAAACAATAGATGATTTTATTGCTGCGAGAAATATTAAAGAAGAGACAATAATGCCAGAAAGAGGCAATATATATGATAGAAATGGTAATGTTCTAGCCGAAGATGTTTCAAGTTACACAATCATCGCTTATCTAGATAAAAAAAGGGGAAAAGACAAAGAAGGACATTACCGATATGTGAAAGAAAAAGAAGAAGCAGCTTCTAAATTAGCTCCATTGATACATATGGAAAAGGAGAAAATACTAGAATTATTAAATAAAGAACTATATCAAGTAGAATTAGGACCAGGTGGAAGAAATTTAAGCCAATTGGAAATGGAAAATATTAAAAGTCTTAATATAGATGGAATAGACTTCATTAAAAACTCTAAAAGATATTATCCTAATGGGGACTTTGCTTCTTATCTACTGGGATATACAGTTAATAAGGAAGACGAAGATGGTAATGTATGGAAACATGGAGAATTAGGAACAGAGGGATACTATAACGAAGAATTATCCGGTAAAAGTGGATATATTACATATGAACAAGACCTATATGGATATAAAATAGCTAACTCTAGAGAATATAAAGTAGATGCTATAAATGGAAGTGATATATACTTAACTATCGATAATACTATTGAATTATTCTTAGAGGAAGAACTAAAAAATGCTTCAAAAGGAACTGGAGCATCAAAAGGTCTATTAGTAGTAGCAAATGCTAAAACAGGAGAAATTTTAGGGTATTCTAGTACCCCATCATTTGATCCTAATGAAAGGAATATTAAAAACTATTTAGATCCACTAGTAAGTTACACTTTTGAACCAGGATCTACTATGAAAATATTTAGTTATATGTGCGCTATAGAATCAGGTAAATATGATGGTAATATGACCTATAAATCAGGTTCAAAGACGTATACATCAGCATTAGATAAGAATGATACAATAACAATTAATGACTGGAATAAAAAAGGATGGGGAACTATTAGCTATGATAAAGGATTTGCCTTATCATCAAATATAGCAGTAGCCAGCATGCTAGAAAAATTCATTACCAAAAAAGAATTACAAGAATGTTATAAAAAATATGGCTTTGGTGAAAAAACAAATTTACCATTAAAAAATGAAGCATCCGGAGATATAAAATTCACATATGATGTAGAAGCAGCCACAGCAGGATATGGCCAAGGTATAACAATAACACCAATTCAAATGATAAGAGCTCTTACAATAGTAGCTAATGATGGTGTTATGCTATCTCCATATATTGTATCTAAAATAAAAGATTCAAATAGTACTATTGAAGAGAATACTAAAACCGAATTAGGAACTTTTGCCAGTAAAGAAACAGTAAGTAAAATTAAGTCATTAATGAAAAGCGTTATCAATCCTGATGCCAGCGTGGCAACAGGATATGGATATTATATGGAAAACTACGACTTAATAGGAAAAACAGGAACAGCGTCAATATTTGATAACAAAAGAGGAAGATACCTAGATCCAGAAGGAGAATATATATATTCTTTTGCAGGAATGTACCCTATGAAAGATCCTGAAATTATTGTCTACATGGTATTGGAAAGACCATATAATAACGGATACTATATGCCAAAAGCTATTAAAAATGTTATAACAAATGTAAGTAAATATTTAAATATAACAGAAACAACACAAGTAGAAAAAGCATATGAAATAAATGATTATTCCAATAAGACTGTAACAGAAGTGAAAAAAGAATTAGACGCTATTAAAGTAAAGACTATAGTACTTGGTCAAGGAAATAAAATTATAAATCAGTATCCTCAAAAAAATACTAAATTATATAAAGATGATAAAGTAGTATTATTAACAAATGATTTTGATAATACAATGATTAACTTTATTGGATTCTCCAAAAAGGAAGCCATAGAAATTATTAAACTAATGAATAAAGATTATCAATTAGAAGGAAATGGCTATGTATATGAACAGAACTATAGTGAAGGAGAAACAATAACTGATAAAATAATTTTAAAATTAAAAGAAACTTATTGATAAATAAAGAGAATTAGTGTTATAATCTAATTGGAAGGATGAAATATATATGTATTTTAATGATGAAAAAAATAATACAAGTTTAGATAAAGAACTTAATAATAAAAGTATATTAGGAGCAATAAAACAAAATATTAAAAAATTTATCATTATTATAGTAGGGTTAATATTATTATTAGTTTTAATTCTAATAATTGTAAGCTTATTAAAAAATAAAATTACTTTTAAACTTTTAGGAGATAATAGCATTAAATTAACTGAAGGTTCCGAATATATTGAACCTGGATACATAGCTACAGATAAAAATGGTTTAGACATATCAGATGAAGTTATAATAGATGATAACATTGATACGTCAGCAGTAGGAATATATCACGTTATATACAAACTAAGAAATAAGAAATTACAAAGAACCATAAAAGTTATTGAAGCAGAAGTTGGTAA
Source organism: uncultured Clostridium sp. (assembly GCA_964652515.1). Classification (GTDB taxonomy): domain Bacteria; phylum Bacillota_I; class Bacilli_A; order RF39; family UBA660; genus CAG-914. The sequence goes on from CAZZAK010000020.1 coordinate 5,624, forward strand.
ATTATCTATACACCTAAAAGATAGTAAAATATTACATATTAAGAAAAATACTAAATACATAGAACCTGGATATATATGTATAGATAGCATCGATGGTGATATAACAAATCAAGTCAAAGTTACTGGTGAAATAGATACCACAACATTAGGAACATATAAAATAGTATATTCAGTAACAAATTCTACTAATGTAACAACTACAGTAAGTAGAATAGTAGTGGTAGAATAGAGTATATCTTGTAGGAGGAAAAATGACAAATTTGACAATCCTCCTTTTTTTTGATATTATTTAGAAGTCTTAATACTTTATTAAAAATTAAGAAAGGAGAAAAATGAGTAAAATAAATATTTTTGCCTTAGGTGGCTTAAACGAGAATGGTAAAAATATGTATGTAATCGAAGTAGATGAGCAAATATTAGTTATAGAAGCTGGACTTCAATATGCTGATGAGAATACTTTAGGAATAGATTATGTTATTCCTAATATAGATTATTTAAAACAGAACAAAGAAAGAATAAAAGGAATTTTTTTGACTCACGGTCATGATGAAAATATTGGAGCACTAGTAGATATTATCGATTCTTTGGATAAAATTAATATATATGCATCACCATTTACATACAATATTATTAAACAAGAATTTATTGAATATAAAAAGAATATAGATTATATACATGAAATAAAAGCTAATAAACCAATAGAAATAGGTAGTATTAAAGTTTTCCCTGTGTCATTATCACATTCTATACCAGATAATTATGGCTATGCAATATATACAGATGATGGAATAATATTTTATGCATCAGATTTTGTATTTGATTCATTAATGCGTGGACCATATCAAACAGATCTAGGACGTCTTGCTTACATTGGAAAACAAGGAGTATTATGTTTATTGGCAGAATCATTATATGCCAATAAAAAAGGACATACAGCTCCTAATCAAAGAATACAATCATTAATAAGGGAAACTTTATCTAAAAATGAAGGGAGAATAATATTTAATGTTCTAAATTCCCATTTATATAGAATACAAGAGTTATTTAATGAAGTAGAAAAGACAGATCGTAAGATAGTAATAATGGGACATAGATTACAAAATATTATCAAAGAAGCCTTGGAGGGAAATTATTTACATATAAATAAAGATGTCATAGGAACACTTTCAGATATTAATAATGAAAATGTTGTAATACTAAATTCAAATGAAAGATATAAACCATATTATAATATAATAAAAATAGTAGATGGGTATGATAAATATGTAAAATTGACCTCAAAAGATACAATATTTTTGGCTACTCCAATATACGAAGGAAGAGAAAAAACTTTCTATAAACTATTAGATAAAATAGCAAAAATAGGTTCCAATACAGTATATCTAAATCCTAAGAAATATTTATCACATCATGCATCTCAAGAAGACTTAATGATGATGATAGATATGATGAATCCTAAATATTATTTTCCTATCAAAGGAGAATATTCTGAACAAGTAGCTAATGGGGACTTAGCATATGAACTGGGAGTACCTAAAGAAAATATCATCTTGAAAGAAAATGGTGGAGTAGCTACGTTTGAAAATGGTATTCTAAAAGAAAACTATACAGAAATTAAAACAGGAAATATATCTATAGATGGTGAATCATCAGATGATATCGGTGAATTAGTTTTAAAAGATCGAGAAATATTATCAAATGATGGAATTGTAATAGTATCTGCCACTATTGATAAAATAAAAAAAGATATTATTGGTGGACCAGAAATATTAACTAGGGGTTTCATTTATGTAAAAGATAGTATTGAATTAATTAATGGTATGAAAGATTTGTCAATAAAAATTATTATGAATAATATACATGATAACTATATAGACTATCAAAAAATTAAAATAAATATCCGTGATGAACTATCTAAATATCTTAACGAAATAACGGGTAATAAGCCAATGATAATAAGCGTAATACAAGAAATATAATTCTTGTATTTTTATTTTTGTCATGATATAATCAAAATAGGTGATAGAATGCAAAAATTAAATAGAAAAGGTTTTACATTAATAGAACTATTATCAATAATTATAATACTAGGATTAGTATCTGGTATAACCATAACAATAGTATTAACAACAATGGCAAATGCGAAAGAAAAAAGTAAAAAACTTACACGTGATAATATTGCCGGTCAAGCAGAAGAATATATATATGAAGGATTTTCTGATAGTAATTGGATTTCTGAAGACGGTGAAGAATATAAATGTATCACGGTTCAAGACCTGATAGACGCCGGATATTTTAAACAAGATATTATCGATAATAATGAAGATATAAATGCAAATACAATGATTAGGATAACAAGAAATAGTTTATCAAAAGTCATTACATCAAAAACAATAAGTAACGCTATCACCACGAAATGTATAGCAGCAGATGGAACTACACCAGTTATAACATGTAACTATAGTTCAGGATATGGGCTTGTAAAAAGAGTCACTCTTAATTTTAAAAATAGCGATGACTATGAAAAAAGATTATATCTAGGAAGCATTAGTGACTATGAACTTGTAACTGGGTTTAATAATAAACCGTTAAATGGATATTATAATATTAATGAATCAGAAGCAGTAATAGATATCAAAGAAGAAGGCCTAATTATCGCGTCTGTGACATCAGAAGGAAATCAACAAACATCAACTTACTGTAATGTTACAGGAATTGACAAGACAAAACCAACAGTAACATTAACGCTAGAAGAACAAGATGGCAGTAATATCTTGAAATGTCAAATGAAAGATATGGAAAGTGGATTACAATCATATAAAATTTGCAAAGTTGGTGATACTAGTTGCCAATATGAAAATTTAATTTTTAATGGGAATGGAAAAGAAAATGCAAATTCTCTAATCACTAGAACAAAAAGTAATTTAGACATAGGAAAGTGGCAATGCTTTGCCAAAGATAAAGTTGGGAACGAAGGAAATAGTGGAACAGTAAATATAACACCAGAAGTGTCTGTAACAATAAACTTTAAAGCGGAAGAACTAAATTCTTCTGGAGGAGTATCAGCAACACATACTGGAGAAAATTGGACAAATAAAAATGTAAGACTAACAGGTACTATTGATACTAATACTGAAACATGGTATATACTAAGTGATTCAGTAATAGCAACTCCATCAAATGCCACAGGATGGACTAAATGTAATAGTAACAATTGTACAGTAACAGAAATATTAAATGAAGAAAATGTGGTAATAAATAAAACCTATTATTTATATGTAAAATATAACGAAGATGGGGTAATAAAATACGAAGAAGAAACACAAAATGTAAAAATAGATAAAAAGAGCCCAATAGTAAATTTAATAGTGGAAAATACGAATAATTTAAAATGTACAATTACTGATGAAGGCAGTGGAGTAAACTCATATAGAATATGTGAAACAAGTGAAACAAACTGCAGTTATCAAAACTTTCAATCAAATCCTGTTACCCTTAATGACGTGTCGGATGGTACGTATTATTGCTATGGTAAAGATAAGGTGGGTAATGTTACTAAGAGTAGTTCTATAAATGTAATCAATACACCTGTTGCTTCAGTATCAATAAACTTTAAAGCAGAAGAATTAAATTCTTCTGGAGGAGTATCTGGAACACATACAGGAAGTAATTGGACAAATAAAAGCGTTAAATTAACAGGAACAATAAATACAAATGTAGATACCTGGTATAAGATAAGTGCCTCAAAAATCGATAATCCATCCGGGGCAACAGGATGGACTAAATGCAATAGTAACAATTGTGAAGCCATTGAAAATTTAACTCAAAGCGATGTTATTATAAATAAAACATATTATCTATATATAAAATATAACGGATCAAATGGCATGGAATATGAAGAATTGACTCAAAAAGTAAAAATAGATAAGAAATTACCAACTTGTGACAGTCAAATAACAACTAATAATTCCTCTAATGGGATTAGTGCTACCATTGCGTGTAAAGATCAAACAGATGGAAGTGGATGTCAGACGTCTTCCAGTCCATATACTAATCAAACAACTAGTATTACCAAAATCATCAAGGATAATGCAAGCAACAGTAGAACTTGTAAAATAAACATAAGCTTATCAGCTAAAAAGAAATATTGCCAAGAAGACCATTATAACGAAAGATGCATGACATATGATAACTATAATGATAGTGGCAATTTAGTTACATGGTATACTAGTCCTACTAATTCCCAATTGGAAAGCAGAGTTACATGCGCTAGCGGATATAGTACAAAGAATGGCGCTAAATATCAATTTAGATATTATATAAGGCAAGAAAGAAATAATTGGAAAACAAGTAGTCAAGAAGGAAGCAAATACAATCTAAAAAAATCCGAAATAAAACTATGTTACTCTACAAAAAAAGCCACATGGGAAAAAATAGAGCATACTCAAGGATCAGATAATGGAAAATATTTCTGGTATGCCAAAAATATAGGAAGTGGAAGTGGTGATTCACCACTACAACGTGCTATTAAGGGCTTAGTAGTATGCGGAGATAGGCCAAGTTCAAGTAGTTACCCTAATTTAGCATCATTTGGTTTTACAACTCGTTATAGTAGTGTTTCTACTTCAAATTTCCCTTCAAGTACTGATAGAATAAAACATAAAGGATATTCATGTCAATATGAATCAAGTGCTTCAAATGAAGCATGCCCGTCAGGAGTAACTGAACTTAATAAACTTGTAATTCCATTAACAGGTGGGGGATATTATGTAGAGGAAGATAATGCCGACCCAGACTCTGGTCCTAATAACTGGAATGGAGAAGAATGGTTTACTTGTACTGGAAAGTACGTGGGAACAATAGAATAATAGCAAGGATTTAATTCCTTGTTTTTTTATTTGTATTATGCTATAATCATAATAGGTGGTAACATGAATAAAAAAGGATTTACATTAGTTGAATTGCTTGCCATAATCGTAATACTAGGATTAGTAACGGGAATAGCAATAACCGTAATACTAACCGTATTATCAAACGCTAAAGATAAAAGTATAGAATTAACAAAAAGAAACATAAGAGAACAATCAGAAAAATATATATATGAAGGATTCTCAAATAGTAATTGGAAAAGAAGTAATTCTAATGAAGAATACAAATGTGTCACGGTACAAGACTTAATTGATGTAGGATACTATAAACAAAGTATTATTGAAGAGAATAAAGACTTAATTAAACCTACTGATACTATCAAAATAGTTAGAGATGCTAACACAAAAGCAATAATTTCTAAGACGATATTGAATAATTCTGACTGCGAGACAGATTCAAGTATATCCATAATAGAATGTAGATATCCCCAAGGATGGAAACAAGAAAAAGACGTTGAAGTACATTTCCTTAATAGTGAATATTATGAAAAAAGAGTATATTTAAAAAATATTGGAAGTTATGATCTAATAAGTGGGCTAAATCCACAACTAATAAATGATTATTATATTAGCAATAGCGATACAGTACAAATATTAGCTAAAGCTAATGGCTTATTAATAGCAGATACAAATGAAAACGGAAATCAAATGGCATCTGTATATTGTAACGTAACAGAAATAGATAGAACACCTCCAAAAGTAAAATTAGAAGTAGAGAACAATAATGATTTAAAATGCAAAATAACTGATAAGGAAAGTGGAGTAGAATCTTATAAATTATGTAAAATAGAAGATACTAATTGCAATGAAAATAATTCAGAAGGATATATAAACTTTGTATCAAATCCTATAACTAAAAATGATGTATCTAATGGGTATTGGCAATGTATTGGTAAAGATAAAGCAGGAAACACAGCCTTAGCATCAGTATTTATTAACAATTCACCAAATGCAGATGTTAGTGCAACTTTTATCGCTGAAGAATTAAATTCATCTGGAGAAGTATCAGGAAATCATACAGGAAATGATTGGACAAAAAAAGATGTTAAATTAACCGGAACAATAACTACAAATGTAGACACTTGGTATATTTTAAGCGATACAAAAGTAAACAATCCAGAAGAATTAACAGGATGGACTTCATATAATGGAAATGGAAATATGGAAACAATAACAGCCTCCCAAACAATTCATGAAACTACAAATAAAATATATTACCTATATGTAAAATATAAAAAAGGCACTGTTACTGAATATATTGATCCAGCACCATCAGCTAAAGTAAAGGTAGATAAAACTCCTCCAACTTGTACATTAAGTATTCCTTCTAATAATAATGCTAATGGAATAACAGTTACTACTACATGTACTGATGCACATTCTGGATGCACAAACGATAGCACTATTACAGATACAGAAGTTACAACAGATACAACGTATACCGTTAAAGATAAAGTTGGAAATAAGAAAACTTGCTCAGTATCAGTAACAAAATTAGGATATAGAAGGTATTGCGATGAATCAAACGGGGAACCAAATACAATTGGAATAGATACTGGAACATATAGAGTAGGATGCCATATAGTATTAAATAAAAATAAATTTGATAGTATGGAAATATGTGGTTTAAAATCTAATGGTGATACTTTTTGTATAAAGAAATCAACAACTCCATCACTAAATACATTAAAGACGAAACTAGAAGATCTAAATCCACCAGCAGGAACTCCTAGAACTTCCACATATTACATTGATATCAAAGAAGATACTGTAAGAAAGGATTACATAAAAAAGGAAAAAGGATTAGAATTCTGTACAGCACATGTGGAAACAAAATTTGCCAAAAATGGTTTTTGGAAAAAAGTTTCAGAAATATCAACTATAGATTATAACAAAAGTAGAACAGAAAAAATTCCATATGTAACTCCTGCCAATAATTCTAGTAAAGCAGAAATTAAATTTCATACATATTCATGTAGATATAAAGACACAGTCAGTAATGATTCGTGTGCCGCTGATCCAGGGTTTAAGTACGATCCTAGCAAGGATATGGGATACACTTGTGTAAAAGTATATCATGGCACAATATAATAATCAAACAAGGAATTAACTCCTTGTTTTTTTTCTCTACTTCGTGATATAATTGGAAAGAAGAGGGATACTATGAACATAGATAAAATAAGAAACTTTTGTATTATAGCTCATATAGATCATGGTAAAAGTACTTTAGCTGATCGTATTTTAGAGTATACTGGGTCTATCTCTCAAAGAGAAATGAAAGATCAAATCTTAGATAATATGGATTTGGAGAGGGAAAGAGGAATAACGATTAAGTTAAATGCAGTTAGAATTAATTATAATGGATATTTATTAAACTTAATAGACACACCAGGACATGTCGATTTTACATATGAAGTATCTCGTTCTATGGCAGCATGTGAGGGAGCTATTCTAGTAGTGGATGCTACTCAAGGCATTGAGGCCCAAACATTAGCCAATGTTTATTTAGCAATAGAGAATAATTTAGAAATTATACCAATCATTAATAAAATTGACTTACCAAATGCTAATATAGAAGCTTGTTTAGAAGAATTAGATAAAACATTTGGTTTTACAAAAGAAGAAGTAATACTTACTAGTGCTAAAACAGGAGAAGGAATACCATCTTTAGTGGAAGCCATAATTAATAGAATACCATCTCCTAAAAAGATATATAATGATGATATACTAAGAGCCTTAATTTTTGATAGCTATTTTGACCCGTACTTAGGAGTTGTCTCATTAATAAGAATTGTATCAGGTACTATCAAAAACAATATGAAAATAAAAATGATGACAACTGATAGTGCTTATGATGTAACAGAACTTGGATATCATACTCCTAAAAAAGTTTTAGTAGATACTCTTTCTACTGGAGAAGTAGGTTATGTCTGTGCTAGTATTAAAGAAATAGAAAAAGTAAATGTTGGAGATACTATTACTGATAGTAGTAATCCTGCAACTGAATTATTACCAGGATATAAAAAAATGAATCCTATGGTCTTCTGTGGAATATATCCAATAGATTCCAAAAAATATCCTAATTTAAGAGAAGCTTTAGAAAAATTAAAACTAAATGATGCATCATTAATTTTTGAGCCAGAATCATCTAGTACTTTAGGATTTGGATTTAGAACTGGTTTCTTAGGATTACTTCATTTAGATATAATAAAAGAAAGAATAGAAAGAGAATTTCAAATAGATATTATTGCTACATCACCTTCTGTTAATTATCAAATAGAATTAACTGATAATAGTATTATCTATATAGATAATCCAGCAGAATTTCCTGAAAAAGTAAAAATAAGAAAAATAGAAGAACCATATATTAGAACTAATATCTTTGTACCTACTGATTATATAGGAAGTATAATGGAATTATGTCAAGAAAAAAGAGGTAACTATGTATCAACTGAATACATTGATACAAGTAGAGTAAATATTCATTATGAATTACCACTATCAGAAATAGTATATGATTTCTTTGATAAATTAAAAGTTATACCAAAGGATATGCTTCGTTTGATTATGA
>CAZZAK010000021.1:0-13695 GCA_964652515.1 uncultured Clostridium sp.
CTAAGAATGCCTTATTAACCATATCCATTTCTTTTTGACAATCTTTATATTTAAAATCTACTTCTTTTCCACCAATAATACAGTTAAGTTCAGCTAAATCATTAGGAACAGTCCAATCTAATGTAATATTAGTAAATGGTGCTTGTGTACCCCAACGTGATGGTGTATTTACTCCATATACAAATGACTGAACACATTGTTTAACATCATGATAATTCAAATTATCAATCTTAACAAATGGTGCTAAATATGTATCAAATGATGAGAATGCTTGAGCACCAGCCCATTCATTTTGCATAATACCTAAGAAGTTAACCATTTGATTACATAATGTAGATAAATGTTTAGCAGGACTAGATGTAATTTTACCAGGAACTCCTCCTAATCCTTCTTGAATTAATTGTTTTAAACTCCATCCAGCACAATATCCTGTTAACATAGATAAATCATGAATATGCATACTACCATCACGATGAGCATTAGCAATATCTTCATCATATACTTCACTTAACCAATAATTAGCAGTAATAGCACCAGAGTTACTTAGAATTAATCCACCTACTGAATACGTAACAGTAGAGTTCTCTTTAACTCTCCAGTCAGTTACATTAATATAACTATTAACTACATCTTTATAATCTAATATAGTAGATTTCATATTACGCATTTTCTCATGCATCTTACGATATAAGATATATGCTTTAGCTACTTCAGCATATCCACCTTTAATTAAAGTAGATTCTACAGCATCTTGAATATCTTCTACATTGACAATATTATCCTTAATTTTATCTTCAAATTCAGCAGTTACTTTTAAGGCTAAGAAATCTATAACATTTTCATCATATTTCTTTTCTTCTGCTTCAAAAGCCTTTGTGATAGCTTCAGATATTTTTTTAATATCAAAGGCTACTATCTTGCCATCTCTTTTTCTTACTTTATACATAAATTTTCTCTCCTTCTTCGTATAAATCTCTTACTTTAACATTTTTATATATAACATTTAATTCATGTTCTAAACTTCTTAACTCTTCAACACTAAACCCATGAATATTCTTATCCATAACATTTTCGCTTATTCGAAAATTTTGCAAAAAATATTTAGGCTTACTACCAATTAACTTTAAAATACCCTTAATTGATTCAATATCATGATATTCTTTCATAATAGTAGTCCTGAATTCATAATCAATTTTAGAATTTTCTAAAATGTTAATACTCTCTATTATATTATCAACCTTCATCTGATTCAAACCACAAGTAACGCTATATCTACATATTTCATTCTTAATATCCATAGCTACATAATCAATTAAACCCTCATCTATTAATTCCTTTAAAATTTTAGAATTAAAACCGTTAGTATCTAATTTAACATAATAACCCATATCTTTTATTTTCTTAATAAAAGATTTTAAATCTTTCTGTAACGTAGGTTCTCCTCCAGAAATTACAACTCCTTCCAAAATACCTTTTCTTCTTTCTAGATACCTAAATACCTCTTTTTCGTCTATACACTCTTCATAATTATTATCTATAAGAGTTGAATTTTGACAAAAAGGACACCTAAAATTACAACCATGAGTAAATATAATACAAGATAATTTATTAGGATAATCTAATAAACTAAGTTTTTGCATTCCCTCTATATTCATAGTCTCCTCCTTATAGATACTAATCCAACGTATTCACTCTTAAGTTTTTCTATTATCTTCTTTACTTCCCTACGATAATCTTTACTATTAATACTAATATCAAGTATAAATCCACCAGTAAGTAATTTATTTATTTTATTAAGAATATCTATTTCATCCAATTTAGAAACACTTCCTAAATTTTCATAATATTCATTATTAGAAATATTTCCAAAAATAGCTTTATCTATATCCATAAATTCCATAGCACTCTCATTAACAATATGACTTAATGTAAAATTAAGCCTATTATCTAATGATAATAATATAGTTTTTTTATTAATATATTTAACTATCTTTAAAGCCACATCTAAATAATTTTCTTTATCAATAGCCATACTACATTCTAAAATTCCAGATAAATTAATATTTAGTGTACCATTCTTAATTACTTTTCTAATTTTTTGACCATAATCCAATTTATCAGAATCATAAATATTTTTATTAAATAAGTAATCATAACTATCTTTTGTCTTATCACCAATATTTTCAAATACCATTATAAGTTCACTTTTAACCAAATCAATTAAACTATCCAACTCCTGATAAAATTTATCATTAAGTTTCTTATATTTAATTCCTAGTCTAGCAACATTAATTGAAGTATTACAAACATTCATTCTACCAAATGATATACTATCAGAATAAATATTTTCATATATTCTAGTTCCATCACTAAAGTATTCATCATCAGCTATAGATACAAATTCTAATTTGACATTTTTATTAGAAACAATTAATTCTACCGCATTCTCTAAATTATCAGAAACTTTGTAAATAAATGAAACATTATCTAAATATTTATTTTCTAAAACTATATCATAAATAGTATTCTCTATAAACTTACCAAAATCATCCTTTAAGTTTCCAAAAGATACGCTAACAGAATTATTATTTTGATTTAGTATCATAAACATTTTAGAAATATTATATTTATAATAATCATAAACATATTCTCTAGCGTCACATCTAGCATTATTTAATATCATAAATAACATATCATTATTAAATATTTCTTGATAATCACTATATTCAATATCAAAGCCTTCTTCATGAAGTATCTTATCTTCTATTTTCCTATTACCTACCAAATAACTAAATCCCATATTTGTTAAATATCTATTTAATAGTTTAATAAAAGTATCTTGATATTTATTCTTAACATTTCTAATTAAAGATTTATCCAAAGAAGGAATACCAATTTCACCCTTTATTTCTCTAGCAGCATTAATAATCATATCGATAGCATCATAAAAATCGCCATTAGAAAAAATATTACGAATATCCAAAAAAGTATTTCCCATAAACCCATAATTAAAATAATCCATATTATGAATATATATTTTACCTTCTTGAGATGCCCTAACATATTTATTATCCAAAACATATGCTTTAGCATATTCATGAGAGATAATATTACCATACTCAGATAAAACATTTTTAGTCTTAATATTATCCAGCTTTAAATAATTAATCTTTTCTATTGCTCTAGCAAATTTGTGTTGTTGTTTTTCTTGATAATTCTTTCTAGATTCACTTCTCCTTAATCTATAAGAAGAAAATGATTCATAAACACTTTTATATTTATACTCCAATAATACTTTTTCAATAATATCTTGAACATCTTCAACATTAATTGTTTTTCTATCTTGATAATTATCAATAATATATTTTAAAGTACCAATATAAACAATATTTGTATCTTTATTAGAATAATCATCTGCTACACTATCAAAAGCATTTTTAATAGCTATAGCTATCTTCAATGGATTAAAAGCGACTCTTTGGCCACTTCTTTTAACTACCACCAAGTCTTTTAATACATCATCTTTAATAGCTATCACCTACGCTCTCTCTACTGTAATATGAGTATAACAAAACAAGATAAAAAAATCAATGTTTTTTTTCTAACTTTTTTATTTTTTTAATATTTTCACTTTTTAATGTAAATTAATTTTTTACATAAAAAAACATAGCCCTTATAAATAAAGGGCTAGCGCACCATTCATAATAAAAATATTGCTTTACATATAAAAAAGAATAGTTATTTTACAACAATACTAACTATTCTATTTTTAATAACTATTACTTTAACTATCTCATGGCCATCTATATTTTTCTTAACATTTTCATGTGATAAAGCTTTTTCTTTAACAATCTCCTCACTATCACTTGCATTAATTAAAACAGTGCCTCTTAATTTACCGTTTACTTGGACAGCAATCTCTTTTTCTAGAGTTTCTAATTTACTTTTATCGCATATAGGCCAACTAGATAAATATATTTTTTCTCCCAAATTTAATTCTTCATTTAATTCTTCAGTCAAATGAGGAGCAAATGGATTTAATAAAATTAAGAATGTTCTCATATCCATCGAAGTTATACTATCCAATTTCTCCATTTCATTAAGAAGTATCATTAAAGATGATAACGCTGTATTATATTTAACATTCTCAATATCAGAAGTAACTTTATTAATTGTTTGGTTTATAATCATCTCTAATTCATGAGAATATTTCCTACCATCAATAACCTTACTCTTAATACGATCTACTCTATCCAAAAACTTTCTACATCCTCTTAAACCATTTTCATTCCAATTAGCATCCATAGCATAATCCCCAATAAACATTTCATAGCACCTTAGTGAATCTGCTCCATATGCTTCAATCATTTCATTAGGATTTACTACATTACCTTTACTCTTACTCATCTTTTCCCCATCTGAAGCAAGTATCATACCATGACTAATTCTCTTATCAAATGGTTCCTTATTTAAAACTAATCCTTGATTGTATAAAAATTGATTCCAGAATCTTGCATAAAGTAAATGTCTAGTAGCATGTTCCATACCACCATCATATAAATCAACTTTTCCCCAGTATTTTTGCTTATCCATAGAAGCAAAGCACTCATCATTATGTGGATCCATGTATCTTAACCAGTACCAAGATGATCCAGCCCAGTTAGGCATTGTATCAGTTTCTCTTTTAGCAGCCCCTCCACAATTAGGACAAGTAGTATTAACCCAATCAGTTATCTTAGCCAAAGGACTTTCACCATTATCAGTAGGTTCATATTCTGTAACATCAGGAAGAACTACTGGTAACTCACTTTCTGGAACACTAACATATCCGCATTTAGGACAATTAATTATTGGAATAGGTTCACCCCAAAATCTTTGTCTAGAAAACACCCAATCTTGTAAACGATAATTTGTTTTTTTCTTACCTATACCATTAGTTTCCAAATAACTAATCATTTTATCAATAGCATCTTGTTTATTCAAACCATTTAAGAATTCTGAATTTATATGTAATCCATCCCCAGTATAAGCTTCCATTTCTATATTTCCACCATCTATAACAGGAATAATGGGAATATTAAATTTATGAGCAAATTCATAATCTCTTGTATCATGAGCAGGAACAGCCATAATAGCACCAGTTCCATAATTCATCATAACATAATCACTTATCCATATAGGAACTTCCTTATTATTAACTGGATTAATACCCACTAAACCATCTAAGCAAACCCCTGTTTTTTCTTTTGCTATTTCCGTTCTTTCAAACTCACTTTTACTCTTAGCAAATTCCTGATACTTCTTAACATCACCAATATTCTTAATCATTTTCTCATATTTAGAAATAATAGGATGTTCTGGAGCAATAACCATAAAAGTAGCCCCAAATAAAGTATCACATCTAGTAGTATAAACAGTTATCTCATCATTAGTATCCTTTATTTTAAAATTAACTTCTGCTCCGACCGATTTACCTATCCAATTAATTTGAGCATTCTTTGTTCTATCATTAAAATTAGTATCATCTAGTCCATCCAAAAGTGATGCTGAATAATCACTCATCTTAAGCATCCACTGTTCTTTTTCTTTTTGAATTACCTTTCCACCACATCTTTCACATACACCACCAGATGCATCTTCATTAGATAATCCTATCTTACAATTAGGACACCAGTTAATATCTTTCTTAGCCTTATAAGCCATACCATGTTTATAAAACTGTAAAAATTGCCATTGCGTCCATTTATAATATTCTGGATCAACCGTAGATATTTCTCTAGTCCAATCAACTGAAACTCCCAAAGCTTGCATTTGACCCTTAAAAGTCTTAATATTCTCTATAACAGCATCTTTAGGATGAATATGATTCTTAATAGCATATTGTTCTGCTGGAGCCCCAAAAGCATCCCATCCCATAGGAAATAAAACATTATATCCTTTTAACTTTCTATACCTAGCCTGAACATCAGAAGCAGTATACACTCTACCATGCCCAACATGTAATCCAACACCTGATGGATATGGAAACTCTATTAGCATATAAAATTTTTCCTTATTAGGATCTTCATTAACAACAAAGGCATTATTATCTCCCCAATACTTCTGCCATTTTTTCTCTATTTTATTATGATTGTACATTTTTATCTTCCTTCCATAAATAATATTTACCAAGTAATCCATATACTATTATTATAAGTAAAACAAGTAATACCACACCAATTAATACCTTTAGCAAAACACTCTTTACTAAATATACCAGTATTAAATAAATTGTTGTAATAATAAAAGCATTCAATAAACAAGATATTATCATAAATCTCTTCTTATCAATATTCTTAATATCTATACCATATAAAGAAGATAAATAATACAATTCTAATTGCATTTCTTTTTTTTCATGTTTTTTAGGTTTATTAACAAAATAGTTAAGTAAAAACATCAAGACATATACAATTGTACCTTCAATTACTATCTTCAAAGTATTACTCATAAAATCACTTCCAATATAAAAATTATACAATAAACTATTATTTTTTACAATAATTTAAAAGAAAAAAGCAAATAAGTATATACTCATTTGCTAATTATGAAAACTTGTTGTTATAGATCCATCAGAATTATGGCTTACTGTAGTATGGCCAAACGTTGTACTATGACTTGTAGAACCATCAGAATGATGACTCACTGAAGAATGTCCAAAACTTGTACTATGACTAGTTCTTCCATCAGAATGATGGCTAGTAGTAGAATTCCCAACCCCAAAACTATGACTAGATAACCCATTAGAGCTATGACTCACTGATGAATGTCCAAATGAAGAATGATTGTCATGATTGAACATATATTTACCTCCTTAAAAATTACATTTATTTACCAATTTACTAACTCGTTCTTTTAGTTCATTTTCTATATCAACATTGCCTATATTAGATAAACACTTAGATATAATTAATCCTATTTCTTTAAAATCCTCTTGTTTAAGTCCTCTAGTTGTCATAGCAGGACTACCCAGTCTAATACCAGAAGTTTTCATAGGACTCTCACTTTCATTAGGAATAGTATTCTTATTCACTGTTATATTAATTTTATCCAAAGCTTCTTCTGCATCTTTACCGGTAATTCCTAATTTTGATTTAACATCCACTAAAAGAAGATGATTATCTGTTCCACCAGATATTATTCTGAAGCCTTCTTCTTTCAATGTATCAGATAATATCTTTGCATTTTTCAAAACTTGTTCTTGATAAGCTTTAAATTCAGGCTTTAAAGCTTCATAAAAACATTCCACTTTACCAGCAATTATATTCATAAGTGGTCCACCCTGAATACCAGGAAAAATTGCCTTATTTATTTTCTTAATAATCTCTTCAGAATTAGTTAATATTATTCCTCCCCTTGGACCCCTTAAAGTCTTATGAGTAGTACTAGTAACTATATCTGCATAAGGAAACGGACTAGGATGTAATCCAGTAGCCACAAGTCCTGCAATATGAGCCATATCTACCATTAAATAAGCTCCAACTAAATCACAAACTTCCCTAAATTTAGCAAAATCTATAATTCTAGAATATGCACTACCACCAGCAATAATCATTTTAGGCTTACATTCCAAAGCCTTCTTTTTTAATTCTTCATAATCTATCATTTCTGTATCAGAATTAACATCATATGAAACTATGTTATAATATTTACCACTAAAGTTTAAACTATGACCATGAGTTAAATGACCACCATCAGTTAAATTCATACCCATAACAGTATCTCCAGGATTTAATAGTCCAACATATACAGCCATATTAGCACTACTACCAGAATGTGGTTGAATATTAGCATATTTACATCCAAATAATTTAGTAACGTATTCTATTCCCAAATTTTCTAACTCATCAACATTTTCACATCCACCATAATATCTTTTGTAAGGATATCCTTCAGCATATTTATTTGTAAAAACACTACCATTTAATTTCATAACTGAAGAACTCGTATAATTTTCTGACGCTATTAGCTCAATATTATTGTGTTGCCTTTCTTCTTCTTTTTTCAGTATTTCTAAAATTTTCTTATCCATAATTACCTCAACATTTTATCTGATAATTCATATACTTTCTCAATAGAATTATTTTTCTTATATTTATCTAATCTCTTATACATATTATTCAATATATTAGGATGAGTAAGTAGTCTATCAACTGTTTTTGTTAATTTCTTAACTCTCTTACAATTGATACCATAACCATTTCTACATATAAATCTTGCATTATATATTTCTTGACCACCGTTACCTTGAATAAGTAACATTGGTTTTTTCATCTCTAAACACTCAGTTACATTTAATCCACCAGGTTTAGTAATAACTATATCTGATATCATAAGAAGCTTGTCTACTTCCCGAGAAAACCCTAATATTTGAACATTTTTATATTCACGATCCTTAACTAATCTTTCACATTTACTCTTTAATTCTTCATTCTTACCACATACAAAAATTATATTAACATCATATCTACATTCTAATAAACATTTAAAGTATGTATAAGAAAAACTAGATCCAAGACTACCACCAGCAAACATTAATATTGTCTTTTTATCATTTAACACCTTATATTTCTTCTTAATACTATCTATATCATAATTATTATCATGTTGCATATTAATAGGTATTCCATAAGGATATATTTTATGCTTGTCAATTCCTTTTTCTACAAGTTCATTTTTCATAATATCTGAACTAACTATAAAAGCATCCGTTCTCTTAACATCCTTAATCCATAATTCATGTGATACATAATCAGTAAGTATCGTAATCAATTTACTATTTATAAGACCTTTTTTATTATAATTAGCCACTATTGTTCCTCCAAAAAAGTGACTAGTAATAACTAAGTCAGGATTATATTCACATATTTCTTTCTTAAGTTTTTTATTCTTAAATAAACTCTTAACTATATGTTTATATGGTATAGTAGTAGACTTTCTATCAAATATTTCATATATCATAGAAAATAAAATACTACTTTTATGTTTAAAATTCTGCTCAAAAGCTTTTTTACTCAAATAACCAACAAAGTTTTCATATTCCATAATATCCATAACTTTAACATCATATTTTTTCTTATCTAAAAAATAATTATAAATAGACATAGCTACAGACTTATGACCAGAACCATAAGTAGCATATAATATTAACACTTTCTTCTTTTTCATTCTTTTTACTCCATTACACTCTTTAATAAACCAATTATCTCTTTTCTAAGTCTATTATTAGCCTCTTCTAAATTACCATCATGAACTTTAAAAGGTTTACCTATTATAGTCTTAGGCTTTTTACCAAATATCTTATATTCCCCATTTGAAGCAAACGGTAATATATAAGCATCTGTTTTACTAGCCATAGATACCGCTCCGAATTTAAATGGTAATAATAAAGATTCATCATAATCAGATTCAGATATTATCTTATCATGAACCATTTCTTTTAAATACTTATTAGGATTTAATAAATACTCTTTATATAATTTTTCATCTATTTTTTTATCATCAAGTAGTTTCTTTAAATAATCTATCTGACTAATTCTTACCCTATTATTCTTAATTATCTTAATAAATTCTTTCTTAGACATATCTTTATCATATAATTTATAAAGTTCATCTATTCTCTCTTTTTTACATGATAATTGATTTCTAGTTCCCTCAGGAAATATACCAAATATTCCACCATTTTTTAAAACGTCCAAAGCCTCACTCTTAGCATTATCATCATGAATACTTCTATCAACAGGAATACATCCTACACTTCTAAAAAACCATCCCATCTTTGAATCAAAATATTCTTTCTTCGCCATATAATGAACCATTCTTTTTGTAGACATCATTAAAGGAAATTGATCATGAGCATGAGTATGATTACAACATACTACTACTGGACCATCAGAAGGAATATTTTCCTTACCAATAGTTTCCATCTTGTAGAATAATTTAAGTAATGCTGTAATAATCCCCCTGAAAAAATTATACCCTCTAATATGTTTTTCCTTCATTATTACCACTCCTAATTAATTCTATAACCTTATCTTCTAATTTAGTATTCTCTTTTACAATATTAGAGCCAACTCCATACCCTATACCAAAAATAATTTTTACTCTCCTAAATGGTTTCACTTTACCAACTATAGCAAAAGGTACTAGTATACTATTACTCTCATGTGCCATTTTAACAGCTCCATACTTAAATGGTCTTTTAATAATATCATCAGTTCTATTAATTGTTCCCTCTGGAAATATACCTATCAATTTACCATCTTTAAGTTCAGAAATAGCAGTATCTAAAGCACCCGTATTTTTCTTACTTCTATCTACTGGTATTACACCCATTAGAGGCATAAACCACTTACCAGGACCCTTAAATAACTCTATCTTACCTAAAAAATTAACCATTCTCTTAGTACTAGCCCCCAAAAGTAGTATATCACTTTTAGAAGTATGAGTACCAGCTAAAACTACTCCACCATTCTTAGGAATATTTTCTTTTCCAACATAAGTAACTCTATAAAATATAAAATAATATATATATAATATTGCCTTAACTATCTTATAAGGAATTTCTCTCATGATATCACCTACTTTATCATATCAATTATTTCATATAATTTCATACCATTAGAAGCCTTAAATATAATAGCATCTCCTTTATTTAAAAACTTATTTAAGAAATTACTACATTCTAAATTATTATCAAACGAATAAATATTTTCTTCCTTCATAGAAGAACTTTTAGCCCCAAGAGCAATATATTTAGCCATATCTCCAACAGTAATTAAAATATCTATTTTATTTTTATATACCATATTACCAACATTTTCATGCATCTCTTGAGAGAACGTTCCTAATTCTAACATATCTCCTAAAACTGCAATCTTTCTCTTAGACTCAATTCTAGATAAATATTCTAACGCTACACTCATAGATTCCTGGCTTGCATTATAAGCATCATTAATAATGATATAACCTTTATCATTAGGAATATTTTCTAATCTCTTAGAGGTCAAAGACAATTTATCAATAGCTTCTTTAAATTCTGTATCACTAACTCCCACCATTTTACCAACAGCATAAGCAAGTAACATATTAGTTAAATAAGCAGAATTCTTGTATTCATTCTTAACACAAGAAATATGTCCATCTATATCAAAGGATGAATAATCAGAACTAATATTTATTGCACGATAATCAGAATCATTATCTATACCTACTGTAATAACGTCATGATTATTAGCATACTCATGTAATAAATCATTATCATTATTAACAATTAATACTTTCTTATCCATTCCATCTAGTATCTCCAATTTAGCCTTTAAAATATTTTCCCTACTACCCAAATATTCTATATGAGAAGAACCTATAGTTGTAATAACACTAATAGTAGGCCTAGTTATTTTAGAAAGTAATGATATTTCTCCAAAAGATGACATTCCCATTTCAAGTACCATGATATCTTCATCTTTTAAACCAAGTACTGTTAAAGGTAACCCTATTTCATTATTGTAATTACCCTCTGTCTTTAAAACTTTATATTTACGAGACAAAACAGCTGCTATCATATCTTTAGTAGTAGTCTTTCCAACACTACCAGTAATAGCTATAACAGGAATACCAGCTAAATTTCTTTTATATTTAGCTAATTCTTGTAAACAATAAACACTATTAGGAACTAATATAATTGTTTTATCACTATACTTAGAATAATCCAAATTAGGATTATCTACAATCAAAGCCTTAGCTCCTAATTCTATAGCTTTCTCAAAAAACACATTGCCATCAAATCTTTCACCACGAATACCTACATAAACATCATCTTTTTCAAGAACCCTAGTATCCTTACAAAAATCAGATAATTCCATATCCATATTTCCATATAACAACTTACTTCCCCTAACAATTCTAATTAAATCTTTAACATATATCTCTCTCATACTATCACAATAAAATTATATCATAAATAAAAAGGAAAAAGAACATATATCGTTCTTTTTCTAATATTTCCATGTAAAGTTTTCAATTTCAGGCATATCCACACCATTCTCTCTAATATACATCTTATGAGATAAAAGCTTATCAATACACCATTGATTTAGCTTAGTTTTCTTATTTCCTAGTTTAGGTAAATAATTAAGAGCATCCATTACTAAATGATATCTATCTATTTTGTTTTGTACTCTCATATCAAAAGGTGTTGTAATCGTTCCCTCTTCAATATATCCATGCACATGTAAATTCTGATTAGTTCTTTTATATGTTAATTGATGAATTAAATCAGGATATCCATGAAAATTAAATATAATAGGAACATTTTTTGTAAACAAATCGTCATATTCTGAATCAGTTAATCCATGAGGATGTCTTCCTTGTAATCTCATCAAATCCACAACATTTATCATTCTAATCTTAACATCAGGAAAATTATCTCTTAATATAGAAATAGCTGCAACAGTCTCTAATGTAGGAGCTTCTCCACAAGAAGCCATAATAATATCTGGTTCATACCCACAATCATTAGAAGCAAAATTCCAAATACCAACACCCTTCTCACAATGTTTCTTAGCCTCATCCATATTAAGCCACTGAATTCTTGGATGCTTTGAAGCAATAATTAAATTAATATAATTTTTTGTTCTAATTACATGATCAAAACAAGAAAGTAATGTATTAGAATCAGGTGGTAAATACATTCTAATAATATCTGCTTTTTTCGTAACTAAATGATTCATAAAACCAGGATCTTGATGTGTATATCCATTATGATCTTGTTGCCATACATTTGAAGTAAGAACATAGTTTAATGATGAAATATCACTTCTCCAAGATAATTCATTACATACTTTTAACCATTTAGCATGTTGGCTTACCATTGAATCTATTATTCTAATAAAAGCCTCATAACTATTAAATATACCATGACGACCAGTTAAAATATAACCTTCTAACCACCCTTCACACATATGTTCTGATAGCATAGCATCCATTACTCTACCTTCACTAGATAGATTATCATCATTATTAAGTATCTTACCCATCCATCTCTTACTAGTTTTTTCAAACATAGCACTTAATCTATTAGAATTAGCCTCATCAGGGCCAAATACTCGGAAATTTTTCTTATTTAAAGCTATAATATCACGAATAAATTTACCAAGTACAGTCATATCTGAAGACATTACACTACCAGGAAAATAAACAGGTACACTATATTTAGTATAATCAGGAATAACTAAATCCTTAAGTAATAATCCCCCATTAGCATTAGGATTAGCTCCCATCCTATGTTCTCCCTTAGGAATTATCTTTTTTATTCTAGAATAAAGTCTACCATTTTCATCAAATAATTTCTCTGGATGATAACTTCTTAACCAACGTTCTAACATCTTAAGACTAGCATTATCACTAACTTGTAGTGGTATTTGATGTGCACGATAAGTACCCTCAATCATCTTACCATGGACCATTTTAGGGCCAGTCCATCCCTTAGGAGTTCTTAAAACTATCATTGGATACATAACTTTAGTATTCTTACTAGCTCTAATTCTTTTAATATCAGTAACTACTTTATCTAAAGTATTAGCCATTAATTCATGCATAACAATTGAATCAGATCCACTAACATGATATACTTTATAACCAAGTCCATTAAAATAA
>CAZZAK010000021.1:13709-14097 GCA_964652515.1 uncultured Clostridium sp.
CAGACATTCTACCAAATATAGTTGGATTATTAATCTTATATCCATTTAAATGTAATATAGGTAATACTATACCATCTGTTTTAGGATTTAAAAATTTAATAGAATGCCAAGAAGTAGCCAATGGGCCAGTTTCCGCTTCTCCGTCTCCCACAACACAAGCAGCAATTAAAGAAGGATTATCCATAACAGCACCAAAAGCATGAGCTAAACTATAACCAAGTTCTCCACCTTCATTAATAGAGCCTGGAGTTTCTGGAGCAACATGTGAAGATACTCCTCCAGGAAAAGAAAATTGTTTAAATCATTGTGTAACCCTTCCTCATATTCAGTAATATTCTGATATACCTCACTATACGTCCCTTCTAAATAAGTATTAGCTAGCAAAGAA
>CAZZAK010000022.1:0-14035 GCA_964652515.1 uncultured Clostridium sp.
TCCAGATAACAATAGTTATGTTCCTTTCTTATCTGGTACTGGTTTAAAATTAAATGTTAGCGGTATTGATTTGACGGATTTTAAGGATTCTAAATTATATATTGAAGTTTGGGATAATGAAGGTGATGTAGGTAATTTGAATAAAACGGCACGACCTTCTGTTGAAGTTACGGGCCTTGAAGATGGTATATCTTCAATAAATAAAATTATAATTGATGGTTTGCATTCTTATTTAGAAGATGATTATCCACAATATTATTATAGGGTTTATGCTAAATTATATAGTGCTAAAATTGGTGATAATGATTCTACTTGTATAGAAGAAGTAAATAATCATACTTGTGTTAAGTATGTTCAACTTGATCATTTGTTTAGTGGAGATAGTGATGATGAGATTGCTAAAATGCCATATTATACTTTTTCTACTAGAGGGGCTAGTGATTTGGTAGATACTTACAGTGTTAAGGTTAATGATGATGAACTTGATATAGAATATGGTGAAAGGAAAATAACTACCAATATTGGATTAAGGACATATAGTAGAGATTATTCTGATTATAGGGATTATGATCTTAGATATTATTTAATACCTAGTAAAGGATTGACTTGTTCGTCAATCGTTGATAATTTGTCATCTGAAAGTATTGTTTTAAGAAGTGATTTGGTTACTATACCTGAAAATGGTAAAGTAAAAGATATAGTTGATGTTTATGATAATGATAAAATTGTTTATGGTGCGACATATAAGTTGTGTATGTTTGCTGATTATAATTTTTATACAAAGAATAGTGAAACTGGAACATTTGAAATGATTCGTCAAATGACTTTATTTGAAAAGGATGGTAATTCAGGTAACTTTGTTGTTAGATTAGATAATTTGGAAGAACCTTCTTTTAGAGTAGTTAGGGAAGCTAAGCTTACTAGCAATGGACAATATGTTGTTGATATTAATGTTATTGTTAATGATCCAGATAAAACACTTTTGCCATTATCTCCTAATCCAAACCCAAATAATGTTAATGGTATTTATAAAATCAATATGACTACTGATACTGATTTGTCAGTAAATGCTGGTATACTACAAGTATTTACTGATAATGGATTTGTGGAAGTTCAAGATAATTATTCACATGCTTTTGATGCTAGTGAAATCAATTCAAGATATAGAATTACTGGGTTGAATGCTTCAACGGCTTATAAGTTAATAGTATGTGGTAATGCATATGTTAATAATGCTGCAAATAAAGCTGATCCTGAAAATGGCATTCTTGGTAATGAATATCATGAGGTTTGTACTAGATATTATTCAATAACTACTGTTGATAGTAGGGGGATTTCTTTGGGTAATGTGTTATATAGTATAAATGCTAGTAAGGTTGTTGCTACTTTCTTAGGTGGTTCAAATCTATTTACTAGAGGTTGGGATAGTGTAACAGGAACATGGTCAGGTTCTGAAAATGATAACTATGTTAACTATTTAATGTATACTCTTCAGCACGATCAAAGTGGAACAGTTTATTCTGGTGAGTTTGCCTTGGGTAATCCAGGGGATGAGGAACATTATTTTGAATATTCTCCGGATAGTGATGAATGGCAACTTGTTTTAAAAGATAAGATGAATAATATTACTGGTGATATATACAACATTAAGATAATGCTTTGGGATAAGAACACTGGTGAAACAGAACATAGCAGTGAAAATGCTGTTTATGAAAATACTGGTACGCAGGTATATATAGCTGATAAGGGCAATTAATATATAAAAAGGAGGAAGTATGAGGAGAAAATACGATATGAAAAATAAGAGGAATTTTATAATTATACTAATTATTGCAATTATTACGATTGTAGTTTTCTCCTTATTTTTATCCAAATATTTGAAAATGTCTAAAATAGAATATAATGTAGAAGCTGGTTCTATGGTATTAGATGTTGATAAGAATTATATTAATGTTTTAGAAGATGCTAAAATAAGAGTAAAATGGAATGGTAATTATTATTTAAAATACGATAACAAAAATATTAATTTGGGAGATAATTCTATTTCATATAATGATCTTACTGGAGAGATTACTTTATATGGTACTGTATATAAAATAACTTCTGATGGTAAGGTAATAACTTATAATAATGAGACTGTAATACCTAATTCTACAGATACTAGTTTTTATAAGATTTCGGATCGTAAATATTTGCTTATTGATAGAGTTATATCAAATAATGATAAGACGTTGGAAACAAATAACTTTTTATTAGTAGAATTAGACATTCAAGGAAATGCTAAATTGAGTAATAATAAGGTTAATGTTAAGACTTTAAAGGAAATGACAATTTATACTTCTAAGTATTCTTTTGATGTTTCTAATGAGGTAATTAGTTTTGGAAAACATGATGTTGATCTTAAAAAAATTATAGGTACTACTAATATACATAAAAAAGAGAATATTCCTTCTGAGGTAGATATTAATCCTCAAAATGGTGGAACTGGCGAAAATGGTAATAATCCAGGGCAACCTTCTTCAGCTGGTAATACAAACACAGATGTTATTGATGATGTTACACCAAATCCTATAAATCCTGATGATATAATCAATAATACTGATAATCCCACTGATAATGGTAATTCTAGTGAAATTATTGATGATTTGAAAAAGAAAACTAAATTAACTTCTGTTGTTTCTATAAGAGAATTAATGACTAGTGTTGATATAGATTATGTAATTTATGATCCATATGATGAATATAAATCTGTATATATGGAAATTCAGAAGGGTAATAATTTAGAAGTTATATATTTAAATAAAAATAATGAGACTTTAACTATTAAGGATTTAGTTCCTGATACTACTTATCATTTGAGATTTTATTATACTTATGTAGGTGAAAATGATGAAATTGAGAAGGAAGTATTTAGTGAGAATGATGTTAGAACATTAAAACCTAAATACGATATATCTATATATAGGATATCAAGAAATAATGATATAACTTATAAGGTTACAATGCAGCAGGGATTTCTTATAAATAAGATAAGTGTAAATTTGAAGTTTTCTTATATTGATGAAGATGGTTCAATCAAACAATTTAATCAAAATTATGAGGAAAATGTTACAGGTAATCCTAGTTATATACTTTCGGTAATAAAGATTCCTCCTGGTTATAATGTTAGGGAAGGATCATTATTATACTTGACTTTGAATTCTGTTTCTTATGAGAATAAGACGATAGAGATAGGCAATATGTATACGTTTAGTATTGGAGGATAATATGACTAATATTTTTAATAAAATGAAAAAGAGTTATAAAATTATTATTCCTGTCGTAGCAATTATAGTTTTATCTGTAGCAGTTATCTATTTCTATAGAGAGTATAGGTATAATAATTATAAAAATAAAGAAGAAGTGAGGGTGTATCAGTACTTTTCTGCTGTTAAAACTAATTATGATTTGATTGTTACTAAAAATTTAAAGGGTATTATTGTTGATATTACTCCTAAGGGAAAGACGATATATTATGATTCTACTCCAATATATTATGTTAAGGAAGAAAAAGTGTTGTTTCCACAGGAGATGAGTGTTATATTTCCATTTATGGATTCTCCTCAACATAAGGTGTTTAAGTATTCAGTTTATGAGTATAATGATGAGGTTCATTATTTGAATAATAATAATATTAAAAGAGAATATAAACATTTCTTTATGTTTGATGGATTTAATTTGTTCTTTTTTCCATATGAATCTATTTTAAAGATTGGTAATCAACGAGATATAAAATTATCTGGTATGTCATATGTGAAGTTTGTAACTGATACATTAATATATTATGATAAGGAAACAGGCAATTCAGATTTTATAGAATTGGATAGTGAGAGTATAACAGTAGACTGTGATGGCTATTTAGTCAATATTCGAAATAAATATTATGAAAGAATGAATGAGAAAATACTATTGTTTGAACCATCTGTTTTGAAGTCTGTTAATGAAATGAATTGACAAACAAATATGCTGTTTGATATAATTATTTAAGGTAGGATATTATAATAAAAAGGAGTTGAAAGTATGGATACAATATTATCAAATACTGCCTTAGCTATCGGTATAATGATAGGCTTATGTTTTTTGGGAATGGGCATTGGTATAGGCATTTTAGGTGGCCGTGTAGCGGAGGCAATAGGTAGAAATCCTGAAACAAAAAATGATGTAGTACATTCTGTTATGACTATTTTGATTATTACATCTATATTTTTGTTGTTTTTGTTTGCATTTTGTTTCCTATTATTATTCTTTAATCCTTTAGTAACATATTAAGATGATTTTGTTATTTGCTATTGCTAGTTTGATTATTGCTATTTTAATATTAATTATGTTCTTGATATTGAAAAGGACGGTTAGGATAGTTAATGAACAAACTAAGTCATATTTTGTTAATAAACTACAAAATTATGACGATTTAATTTCTGAAAAGGAAAATAAGCTTAATGAAATTGACAATGCGATTAAGAATAGAGAATTAGGATTAGAAGAAGAAAAAGGAAAAAATAATGGAAAAGATTATATTTTTGATTCTGGTGTTATAGATATACTTAATGGTACAGAATATCAGAATAAGAATATATTTGAATTAAATAAAAAGATAGATGATGCTTTTGTTGTTGATTATAGTGGGTTAGTAACAGATTTTGTTCACTATACTGTGGATAATAAGGATTATGAATTTTGTGCTAATCTTAGAAATAAATTTGATAGTGATACAATTTATCATTTGAAAACGATACCAAAAGATGAATTAGAAGAAGAATATAAAAAAATATTAGATAAAAAAGAATACAAGGTATATGAATCATTTAAGATAATTACTACGGATAATAATATAGAAAACTTCATTGATTATTTAGATGAATTAAAGGAATTAAATAGTCCATATATTGTTATTCAAGTTGGTAATAAGAGTGAGAATTATGATCACTATAGTAATTATATTAAGACTGTTTATAATGATAAGATATACCGTGGAATTAAGATTATATATCGCAATAAAGTATATGATTTTAGTTTAAGTGAAAGGGATGTATAGTATGGATGATGTCATAACTAGCAATATTAATGAGACTATTGATAACATTAAGAATAATAATAATGTATACTCCTTAGGAAGAGTAGTCAAAGTTAATGAATATAATGTTGAGGTAACTGGTTTAGATGATATATCTTTTTATGAAGAAGTTAATATTGCTGACAAGGCTAGTGGATACGTTTTTAGTATATATCCTGATAGAGTTATTGTGTCATTAGTTAAAATTAATGAGGATATTCGTCCTGGTGATACGGTTTATGCTTTAAAGAAAGAATTTAAATGTTTATTTAGTTTAGATTCAATAGGTAAAGTTATTGATATATTTGGTAATGATTTGATTGCTGGTAAAAGATTTGATAAATTAATAGAATTACCTATTGAAAATCCTCCGATGCCTATTATGGATAGGGGACCTGTTAAGAGAGAATTATTAACGGGTATTACTGGTATTGATTTAATATATCCTATAGGTAAGGGACAAAGACAGTTGATTATTGGAGATAAAAAAACTGGTAAAACACAAATATGTTTGGATACTATTGTTAATCAAAAAGATAAAAACGTTTTATGTATATATGTTGCTTTAGGTAAGACAAAAAAGGAAGTTAAGGACATATATTACGAACTTACAAAAATGGGTGCGCTATCTTATACTATAATAATTGCATCATTTCATGATGAGTTGCCAACTAGGACTTATTTGACTCCTTATGTTGCTTTGTCTATTGCAGAATCATTTTTAGCACAATCATATGATGTACTTGTGTGCATAGATGATTTGAAAAAACATGCAGATATATATCGTGAGATAAGTTTATCAAGTAAGAAGACTCCTGGTCGTGACGCTTATCCATCTGATATTTTCTATACACATAGTAGGTTGCTTGAAAAGGGTTGTCAGCATAAAAATGGGGGATCTATTACGATACTTCCAATAGTGGAAACTAAGGGTGGAGATATAACAGACTATATATCTACTAATATAATTTCTATTACAGATGGTCAGATAGTTCTTAGTACGAAGAACTTTAATAAAGGTGAAAAGCCTGCTATTGATTATGGTCTTTCTGTTTCAAGACTTGGTGGTAATGTTCAGGATAAAATGATGAAGTCTCTTGGTAGTAAGGTTAGATTACAATTACTATCTTATTTAGATGTTCGTGAAATATATGAACTTGCTAATATGGATGAAATGAGTGAAGAATTACAAAATAGATTAAAAGAAGGACAAAGAATTTTAAATAATTTGAAACAATATAAGTTTTCTCCGAAAACAAAGGAGCAAATGCAAAAAGATTATGAATTTATAAAATAATAAAAAGAAAAGAAGGGAATTAGCTATGGTGGTAGGTAAAATTATTTCAATTTTTGATATTAGTGTTGAAGTAATACTTAGTGAAATGTCTGTTAAGATAGGGGATATTTTAACTGTTAAAGATAATCCTAATTATTCCTTTGAAGTTGTTTCTATCAATAATGTTAGTGCTACTTGTATTAGTCTTGGTACTACTAGAGGATTAAAGAAGGGTGCAGTAGTAGAAAAGACACATGATGGTATTGAGATAGAATATTCTGATAAGATATTGGGAAGAGTATTTAATTCTTATGGTGAACCTGTGGATAATTTGGGGATAGATAGTATTCGTAAAAAAAATATTAATAATGACACGGTAAATTTAAAAGAATTAAATATACAGAATGATATTCTTTGGACAGGTATAAAGGTTATAGACTTTTTTGCACCACTACAAAAAGGTTTTAAAATGGGACTTCTTGGAGGTGCTGGTGTTGGTAAAACTGTTTTAATTAAAGAGTTAATTCATAATGTATATTCTTCTTTAAATGCTAATGCTGTTTTTGTTGGAGCGGGAGAAAGAAGTAGGGAAGGTAAAGAATTATACGATGATATGAAAGAATCAAATCTTTTAGATAAGATGTCTATGGTGTTTGGAGCTATGGGCGATAATCCTATATCTAGAAGTAAATCTGTATATGCTGGACTTACTTTGGCGGAATATTTACGAGATGAAAAAAAGCAAGATGTATTATTGTTTATAGATAATATATATCGTTTTATACAAGCTAAATCAGAAATATCTACAGAGTTAAAGGAATTACTTATTGAGAATGGTTATCCAAGTAATATGGCTAATGAAATAAGTAAGATAGAGGAGAGAATTAGTTCTACTAATGGAGGATCTATTACTTCTTTTCAAGCTATTTATATTCCTGCTGATGATTATAATGATGAGGCTGTTCAAACAATAACTTCTTATATGGATGGACAGATAGTTTTGGATAGAAAGGTAGCAGAATTGGGATTATATCCTGCTATTGATGTATTTAAGTCTACTTCTAGGTTAGTTGATTTGGAAAAAATTGGTGAGAGACACTTTAGGCTAATTGAAGAAGTATTGAAATATTTGACTAGATATAAAGAATTAGAAGAAATTATTGCTGTTTTGGGTATTGAAGAATTATCAGATGAAGATAAACATATCTTTTATCGATCAAGAAAGCTTAGATATTACTTTTCTCAACCGATGTTTGTTGCTGAATCATTTACTAATATAAAGGGGGAGTATGTTAAGATTGAAGATGTTCTTACTGATGTAGAAAATATACTTAATGGTACATATGATTCTATTGAAGAAAGTAAGTTTTTGTTTATAGGTAAATATCATGAATAATGAAGGAATTAAAGTTAGAATTTTTGATTTAGAAAAGGGACTTACAGAGTATGAACATATTCAATATGTAAGAATTGTATGTCCAGAGTATAATTTATTAATAATGCAGGATTATTTGCCAATTATAGGGGAAATAGATGGCAATGTTGATATAAGAAGTGATGATATAGATATATCATTTAAGAATGTTAAAGCTTTTTATATGAATAGCAAGAATGTATTTAATTTAATGATAAAAGAGAGGTAAGTCATGGATAACAATGTAGAAATATTATCTAATATTGTTTCATTTTTAGTGGTAGCGATAATCTTTTTATTGGCTATAGCTATTATTTTTGCTTTTGCTTTAAAGAAGTATAATGTTAAATCTAACAAATTAAAATTTTATGGATTATTTTTAGAAATGGATAATCCTAGTATTATAGCTTTTAGTGCTGTTAGTTTAAATTATATATTTTTGATATGGTGTACTACGACATTTTCTGGTTTAAATTATATATATATATTAATTACTTTTATTTTTATTTTAGTGGCGGATTTAAGTATTAAGAAATTTAAGGATATACCTAGGGACGCGATGTTTTGTGTGATTAATTGTTTATGTATTTATGTTGTTAGTTTAATATATAATTATTTGGTTAATGAATATACATCAATTTTCTTATTAATAATTTTAGGATTATTAATGCTATTTGTATTCTTATATTCTACATATATTACTTTTAAGTTATTGAATGAAATAGCTACTAGAAATAAACTTTTAAAGAATAAAAAATATGATAAGATTTAGGGGTGTGACCCATGAAAATTAAAAATGTTGTTAAAGTAATGAACTTTCAGTCTTTATTAAGAGTAGATAAAGCTAGAAAACAGGCAGAAAAGTATCAGAATGTTGGTAAAGAAATTACGGATATTCTTGAGAAAATTATGTATAACAAAAACTTGATTTTAGATAAAAAAATATTGTTTCCTGATTCTAGTTTACCAATGTTAAATATTTATATTGCTAATGATTATGGCTTTTGTGGTAACTTTAATTCTTCGGTTAATAAGGAATTGAAAAAGGATAAGGATAACTATAAAATTATTGTTGGTAAGAAAATAACTTATAATGACGATAAAGTAATGTTAAAGATAGAAAAGGATGAATTTTATAAAAAGTTTCAGGATGTTGAACGTTTAATAGATAAAACTATTTTGGAAGGTAAATATAGTAAGATAAATGTGTTTTATAATCACTATTATTCTTCGACATCATTTGAATTTGTTAAGATTCAATTATTTCCAATTGAATTTAAAGGAAAATATTATGAAGATGAAGATTTTGTTGCTGAAACAGATTTAAATAAAGTATTAAGTAGTTTAGCAACGTTCTATATATGTTATCAATTAAAGATGTGTGAAAGTATATCTTATGCTGCTGAAAATTTACTTCGTAGTCAGATTACTTCAGATGCACTTGAAAAAATTGAGGAAAAAGAAGAAGAAGAAAAAATAATGAGATTTAAGGAAAAGAAAGATAGAAGTATCAGAAAGAGTGTTGAAAACTTTAAAAAAGCAAGTTAGGAGTGTTAGAAATGATTAAACAAAAAGATTCTAATAATTCATTAAAAGAAAAAAAGTATAAAATACTATCTTATAGTATATTACTAGGTAATACTGATAATATTGAAGAAGATAAGGTACAGTTAGAGGAGACTGCTAGGTATTTAGAAGATATTAATGAAGCTTCATTTGAAGAGGTATTAGCTTCTTATGAATATACTACTACTACATTGGAAGAAGAAAAAAATAGATTAGAGGATCTTATTGGTTTTATTAGTAATAGAATTAAAGAGAGAGATAAGTTTAATGATACATATTTTCAAGTTATGCACTCATATCTTGACAATTTATCTCCTATTAAAGATAGTGATTCATTAGATTACTATAAACAAAGATTAAAGAATATAACTGAGTATTTGGCTAATACTTATGAGATAGATTTGGCAAATGAAGAGTTGGCTTCATTAAAAAGGGAGTTAAAAGAAAAGAAAGAAAATGAAGAAAATTCTAAGCTTATTAATAAGAAATTAGAAGCAAATTTATTAGAAGAATTTACTAAAGTTATTGCAGATGATGAATACTATACTAAATTAAATTATATAGATATTGATGGGGAATTAATTAACTTAGAGAATGTAATTATAGAAAAGAAAAATACTTTAGATACTTTTGTTTCTTCTTATGAGGCGTTAGAGAAATCGGGTATATCTGGTAGTGAGAGAGATGAATATAAATCTTATGTTACGGATGTTGAAAATGATTATTATGGTGATCAAGAAAAAAAATATTTACTTAATATATATAAATTGATTTTAGATACTGAGACTGATTATGAAAGCATATATACTAAGAGAGAAAAAATCAATAAAATACTTGATGAAAGAGATGATTTGAGGCATAGATTAAATATAACTTCTTTGGATAAATTGGAAAGCTTTATTGATGTTAATAATGAACAGTTTGCTATTATTAAGAGTCAAAAGTATGTGCTTGAAGATGTTAATCGTTTAATGTTAGAAATTGGTAAATTAGAGAATAAGATTGATGTGTTAAAGACTAGAAATGAAAGAAAAGAAATAGTAGATATTTTATCTGAATATAGAGTTATTAATATGAATGATAGTGTTGATGTTCCTGTATCTGATAATAGTTCATTAAAGGAATATGATCCTAATATGATTGTGACTATGGATGACCCAGATAAGATTGATATTGATAATGTTAAAAATACAGCTAAAGTTGTTATGAAAAAAGTTGTTATGGCAATAGAACCTAAGAAATTTACTAGGAGGAAAACTGCCAAGGAATTACAAGAAAAGAGGAAAGAAGATAAGGTAATTCTTGATGAAGTTGAAATAAAAGAACCTCCTAAAGAAATTAGCATAGAAAGTGATGATACATTTACTATTTCTGATCCATTCTTGGACGATAATGTTGTTTTCAATAGTGTCGATCCATTCTTGGATGATGATAATATTCAAAAGAAAGAAGAAATGCTATCTAATATGCCAAAGATAGAGAATATAGGTAGTGTAAAACCTACTAGTAAATTAACAGAGATAGAAAAAATTAGCGAAGAAAATAGTGATATTGTTTTACCTACAATGGGACTTACTAATAATCAGAATAATGGATTACCTATTACTTCTGGTGAATATTTAAGTAATAATGGAACTACTAATAATAATTAGTAGTTTTTTCTTATAAAAAAGTAATTTTATTATTTTTCTCTAATAATACTATAGGAGGAAAATATGAAGTTTAAAGAGATACCAAATAATGAGAAACCTAGAGAAAGATTATTATTATATGGAAGTGAAAACTTATCTAATGAGGAATTATTATGTATACTATTAAAGACTGGTACTAAGAAGTATAATGTTAGAGAAGTTGCTTCTAATTTGTTATCTATGATAGGTAATATTAAGAATTTTAAGGATGTTGGAATAAATACTTTGATTGATATAGATGGTATTGGTAAGATAAAAGCTATTGAAATGAAAGCTATGATTGAGTTTGGGAAGAGAATATATAAACTAGAAGATATTAGTTCATTAGTATACTTTACTAATGCTATGGATATTTACAAATACTTTGTGTCTATTTACAAAGATGTATATCAAGAAGAATTCTATTGTGTATATTTGGATAATAAAAAGAAGTATATAGATAGAAAAAAATTATTTGTTGGTAGTATTAATAAGTCTATTGTTCATCCCAGAGAAGTATTCAAGAATGCCTATTTATTATCAGCTAGTTATATAATATGTTTACATAATCATCCTAGTGGTGATCCTAGTCCTAGTAAAGAGGATATAGATTTAACTATGAAATTATATGAGATAGGTATTATTCATAGTGTTCCATTATTGGATCATATAATTATTGGAAAGGATAAGTATTTTAGTTTTTATGAAAATGATTATTTTAAAAATATGTAATAATATGGTAAAATTATATTAGAGGAGTGAGTTTAATGACTGTACATATTGAAAGTAAGAAAGATGAAATAGCTAATATTGTTTTAATGCCTGGTGATCCTAAAAGATGTGAATATATTGCTAAGAATTATTTAGATGATTATAAGATGGTTAATGATGTTAGGAATATGTTTGCTTATACAGGCAGTTATAAGGGGAAGAGAATAACTTTATTTCCATCAGGTATGGGAATACCTTCTATGGGAATATACTCTTATGAATTATTTAAGGAATATGATGTAGATTATATTATTAGAATTGGTTCTTGTGGTGCTTATGATAAGAATTTAAAATTAAATGATATTATTTTAGTAGATTATTCTATTAGTGATTCTAATTATGCTAAATTATTAGATAATTATAAAAAGAATTATATTGAATCTAATAGGGAATTGAATAATATTATTTTGAATACTGCTAATAGTATGAATATGAAAATATTTGAAGGTAATATTTATTCATCAGAAACTTTTTATGAGAATGTTGATTATAAGAAAAGAAATAAAAAGTATAATGCTTTGGGAGTAGAAATGGAGACTTTTTCTTTATTTAATAACGCAAGATTATTAAATAAGAAAGCTTCTTGTTTACTAACTGTTTCTGATAGTTTTTGTTATAGTGATAAATTAACTAGTGAAGATAGAGAACAAAAACTTAATGATATGATAGTTATTGCTTTAGAAAGTTGTTTAAAGTTATAAAAAATAGACATAATATTTATGGAGGCTATCTATGGAATATACAAATTATGATATGAACGCTTATAATTTGCATTTGATTAACACGAAGAGGTTTAAGACTATTGCTGTTGATATAAGTTTTCGTAGAAAAATAAAAAAGGAAGAAGTTACTATTAGAAATTTACTTAAGGAAGTTATGGTAAATTCATCTGATAATTATCCTACTGAAAGGGATTTAATTAAATATACAGAGGAACTTTATGATCTAAAATTATTGGCTTCTAGTACTAGAATAGGTAATTATAGTATACTTTCATTTAAAATTAGGTTTTTAGATGAAAAATATACAGAAACTGGTATGATGGAAGAATCTATTAAGTTTTTATTAGATATTATATTTAATCCTAATTTTAAGAATGGTTTTGATATTGGTAAAAAGAAAATAGAAAAGAGTATACTGTCTTTAAAGGATAATAAAGTTAAATATGCTATATTAAAGCTATTGGAAAATATTCCTGATAAATCTTATGCATATAATCCTTATGGTTATATAGAAGATTTGAACAAGATTACTTTAGAAGATTTGTCTAAATATTATAGTGATATGCTAAAAGAAGATATGGTGGATATTTTTGTAGCAGGGAACTTTAATAATGAGAGAGTTAAGAAGATATTTAAAGATAATATGTCATTAGATATATTTCATAAAAAAGATATTAATGTTTTGGTAGATTCTTTGCCTAAGAATAGTAAGATATTTGAAGATAAAGAAATAGATGATGTTAATCAGACACAATTAACAATGTTATGTAGATTATCTGATATCACTGATTATGAAAGAAAATATGTATCAGTGGTTTATGCTGAATTATTGGGAGGATCTTCTAATTCTGTTTTATTTAATACGATTAGAGAAGATAATTCTTATGCATATTATATTAATGCTTTAATGAAAGCATATGATAATAATATGATTATTTATTCTGGGATTAATAAAAAGAATGAAAAAGATGCTATTAGATTAATTAAGAAATGTTTAAGTGATGTATGTCATGGTAAATTCAGTATAGAATTATTAGAAAATAGTAAGAATACTATTGTATCTTCAATTAAGTCAGGATTGGATAGCCCTATCGGATTAATTAATAATTATTATGGTAAAGTTTTAGTGGGTTCATTGAGTCCAGAAGAAAGAATGAAAATGATTAGTAAGGTCACAAAAGATGATATTATATCTTTTGCTAAGAAAGTCAATCTATATTCCATATTTATTTTGGAGGAATGTGATGAAGAAGATTAATATTAAAAAGATAGATGAAGTAATTTACTATGAAAAACTAGATAATGGATTAAAAGTATATATGTATACTAATCCTAATATACATAATAATTATGTAACATATACTACTAGATATGGATCAATATATAAAGAATTTAAGAATTTAGATGGAGAGATAATTAAAGTTCCTAATGGTATAGCACATTTTTTGGAACATAAAGTATTTGTGGAAGAACATGATCCTCAGCCAGAAGAATTTTTTGCTAAGAGTGGAGCTATATGTAATG
>CAZZAK010000023.1:0-13084 GCA_964652515.1 uncultured Clostridium sp.
ATTAGGTGGTAAAGCTAGATCTATGAGATAACTTTTTTGGGACTTAAGAGTTATCTTAAGTCTTTTTTAGTATCTAGCTAGATGTAGAGGAGGTAATTATGATAGAAAAAGTTAATCCAAGTCATCCAGATAAGTTAGCAGATAGAATAGCAGGAGCTATTGTTGATCTAGCATACACTAAAATAGATAATCCTAAGGTAGCTGTTGAGGTATTATTGGGACATGGTAATTGTCATATTATTATTGAAAGTAATATTACATTTACTAAATTAGAAATAGGTAAAATTGTGAAAAGAATTGGGGGTAATTTAAGATTAGATTTATTAGTAGTTAAGCAGGATGAATATTTAGCTAGTAATCAGAAGGATATGATTAGATGTGGTGATAATGGGATATTTAAGGGAGTACCATTAAGAGATGTTGATAAGAAATTATCTAATATTGCTAGAGATATTTATGATAGGTATCATAGTGATGGTAAATATGTTTTAGATGGTGATAAGTTGATTATATGTCAGAGTAATGCTAAGAATAGTGAACTAGAGAGTATTTATCCTGATGCTATTATTAATCCATTGGGAGAGTGGACTGGTGGATTGGATGTAGATAGTGGTGCTACTAACAGGAAATTAGGTAGTGAT
Organism: uncultured Clostridium sp.; assembly: GCA_964652515.1. Classification (GTDB taxonomy): domain Bacteria; phylum Bacillota_I; class Bacilli_A; order RF39; family UBA660; genus CAG-914. Next base: position 642 of record CAZZAK010000023.1, read on the forward strand.
ATGGCACTATCTCTTACTGGAGGAGGACTACATGGTAAGGATTTATCTAAGGCTGATGTATCTATTAATATTTATGCTTTTTTAAAAGCACAAGAGAGTGGTGAAGTAGTGGAATTATCTTGTGCTATTGGGGATGAATATGTGGATGGTAAACCTTATGAGGAGATCGTTAATATAGCTAGAGAATATATTAATAAGATAGGTGGATTTGAAAAATTAGCTGAATGGGGGTTGTTTTAGATGAAGAAAACCAATTATTTGGTATTACCAGATGATAGAGAAATGTTTTATAATTATTTACATGATAGGAAATATAGGGATAGGTATTATGATAAGGAATATATGATTAGTAGTAGGTTTCCATTTTATGTTGATATAGATAAAAAAGAAATGACTCTGGTAGAAAGTGTTACTGTATGTGCTTGTGCTGCTTCTAATAAACAAATTATTTCTTTTTCTGAATTTAAGAAATGTTGTAAAATAGAATAAATAAAGTGTATAATTAAGTTGTGATGTGTTATGGATAAAATTAATGAATTAAAGAAAATGATAGATGAATCTAATCATATAGTAGTTTTTACGGGAGCTGGTGTATCTACTGATAGTGGGTTACGTGACTTTAGGAGTAAAAATGGTTTATATAAAGAAAAGACTAGTGTATATCCTCCTGAATATATGTTAAGTAGTGATTGTTTTTATAATCATACTTCTGAATTTTATGACTACTACAAAGATAATTTTAATTGTTTGGATATAGAACCTAATGATACACATAGGCTTATTAAGCAATTAGAAGATATTCACAAACTAGAATGTGTTATTACTCAGAATATAGATGGATTACATACTAAGGCTGGTAATAAGAAGGTATTTGAAGTACATGGTACTATTTATAAGAATCATTGTATTAAATGTAATAAGATATATGATGCTGATTATGTATTTAATAGTGATGGTGTACCAAAGTGTTCTTGCGGTGGTTTGATTAAACCTAATGTAGTTTTATATGGAGAAATGTTACCTGAAGTAGATTATCTAAGTGGATTAAAGTGTATAGATAAAGCTGATATGTTAATAGTATGTGGTTCATCATTAACTGTATATCCTGCAGCTGGTATGGTAGATAATTTTCATGGTAAATATTTAGTTATTATTAATAATGATAAAACTCTTTATGATAATAGAGCTAATTTGGTTATAAATGATAATTTAGCTAAAGTGAGTAAAGAAATTATGAAAATGATATGATTAAGTTAATAAATTGGAAAAATACTTGATTTATATGATATGTTGTGGTATAGTACAAACAAATTTTAAGGAGTTGAAGTTGTTATGGAGAAGATTTATTTGGATAAGGCTGGTTACAATGATTTGCTTCAAAAGATAGAAATATTAAAGCAAAGATTAAATGAAAATGATAGGGGAAGAAAGGAAGCTTTTGAAGCTGGAGCTGGTGATGGTTGGGATTCTCCTGAATTTGAAGAAATAGAAAGAAATAATTTATTATTAAGTGGTCAATTAAAAGATTTATATGATGAACTTTCAAGAGTTGAAATTGTTGAAAAGGGTGAAGATAATAAATTAGTTGATTTAAATGATATACTTTTATTAGAAATTATAAATTATAAAAAAGAATTGAAAGAAATGATAGTTAAATTAGTTGGAGCAAGTGGAGATTTATTTGCTTCTGTACCAGAAATTTCAATTAATAGTCCAATTGGGGCAGCAATCTATAAAAAAAGTGTTGGAGATGTTTGCACTTATGCTGTTGATAATAATTCGTTTTCTGTAGTTATAAAAGAAAAATTAGATTTGGAACAAGCAAAAGGTAGAACTTCAAGAAGATAAAAAGATAATAAGTTTTTTGGGATGTGTGATATGAGTAAAGTTGGTAATACTTTAACAATGTTGAGAATACTTGAAAGTGGTCAAAAATATTCTGTTAAAGAACTTTCTGAAAAATTAGAAGTTAAAGAAAGAATGGTAAAAATATATAAAGAAGAACTTGAAAAATGTGGTATATATATTGATTCTATTCGTGGAAGATATGGTGGCTATGTGTATCACAACAAACATAATTATAATGTATCTTTTGATTATTTGGATGTTAATGCGATAGAAAATATTTTATATAAATTAAGTGAAAAAGAAAAACATGATATTACTATTACCTTGGAAAAAATAAGATCAATAGTCATATATTCTACTGACGAAGATAGGTATGTTCATGTTGATAAAGAGGATATAAAACAAAAATATTATATAATATCAAGAGCAATAAAAGATAAGAAACCGTTGTTTTTTAAATTTCATAATAAAGAAAGAAAATTCATTCCTTATGCATTCACATATTATAAAAAATTTATTTATGTTACTGGCTATTCAGTATATGAAGATGACATTAAGACACTGAACTTAAGTGGTATAAAAGATTTAAACAGATATAATTAGTTATATCTTTTTTAATAGTACTATATATTACACCATTATGTGCTACAATTTTTATGAAAGGGTATTATCCCTTATTAAAAGAATGGAGGTAATGTATATGAACAATTTATTAATTTCTATTTTTTACTTGCTATTGTCTTTTCTTGTAACTATCTTTATTTATAAAAGATATGGTAAATATGGATTGTATTGCTGGATATGTATTCTTGTTGTTATTTGTAATATTCAGACAGTCAAGTTATCTGAATTATTTGGCTTAACAATATCTCTTGGTAATATATCTTATGGTGCATTATTTTTATCTACTGATATTTTGAGCGAAAAATATGGAAAGATTTTTGCTAACGAGGCTACTAAAATAAGTTTTTTTATGATGATAATGTTTACTATTTTTATGTATTTGTTTTTGAAATATGAACCTTGTGATGCTGACTTTTCTCAAGAGTCGTTTATAACACTTTTTAATTATATTCCTAGAATAACTATTGGTAGTTTAACAGCATATTATATTGGTCAAAGATGTGATGCATACTTATATAGTTTATTAAAGAATAAATATCATAAAATATGGATAAGTAATAATGTTAGTACTATGGTTAGTCAGACTATAGATACTTTGTTATTTGTTACTATTGCATTTGCAGGTAGCTTATCTATAAAGGAATTAATAAGTCTAATTATTACCATGATTGGATTTAAATTCATAATAGCATTACTTGATACACCATTTATGTTAATAGTATCAAAAATTAAAAATGTTAAGGAGAAATAATATGAGAGAGTGTTTATTTGATAAGAAGAAAATGATGTTAAAATCTAAGAACAAAATAGTAAAATTTGACTATGAAAGTTATATTGATGCTTGTAAAGCAATAGCTTATGATATAAGAAAAACATATGATTTAAAAGATAACGATATAGAGTTAATTGGAATTGCTAGGGGTGGGTTACCAATGCTAGTAACGTTATCACATTTGTTGGGAATAAGAGCTATATCAATGATTCAGACACAGATGAGTAATTCTGATAATTGTCATGATTATGGTAAGTTTAGATATATGAGTGATAATATTGATAAGAATAAAAAGAAATGTATATTATTTGAAGATATAATATATAAGGGAACTACTACAAATGGTATTATTGATATTTTAAAGAAAAGAAATAAAGATGTTTTAGGAGTATATTCATTAATAATTGATAAAGGATTTGAAAAAATAAAGATTTCTAATGATGATATTGATATTAAATATACTTATGAAATAGTGGAAGATGATTGGGTTTATTTCTTCTGGGAAACTGATTTGAGGGAAATAAAAAATAATAAGGAGGGATAATGTGTGTATGAATGAAAATAATCCTATTGTAATTTCTGGTCCTTCTGGTAGTGGAAAATCATTATTAATAGATTATGTTGAAAAAAATTATCCTGATTTTTTAGAAGCTACTGGAGTAACTACTAGGGAAAAAAGAGAAAATGAAATTGGTAAAATGGATTTTATTACTAAAGAAGAATTTGAAAAATTAATTGTAGATAATGATTTAATAGAGTATTGCACATATAATCATAATTATTATGGTGTTTCAAAAAAAGAGTTTCAAAAATTAATAGATTATCATTTGATGTTTAATGTTGGGTATACATCTGCAAAGGTAATAAAGAATTTGTATCCTAATACATTTATGATATATTTATTACCTCCTACTAAAGAAGAATTACTTAGAAGATTAGGTAATAGGGGATATGAAAGATATTTAACTGGTATGAATGAAACCATGGATAATGCTTTTAATTATGATTATTTATTAATATCATTGACAGATGATTTATATAGTACAACAAATTGTTTAATGGATATAGTTAATCAAAAATCTGAATCAAAAAAAAGAAAGCTTACATTAGCTAAAAATAAAGATTTTATTAATTCTTTTTATAAGTAGGTGAAATATGATTTGTGAATTAGATTTTAATGATAATTCTATGATTAATATGATTGAAGAATTTTTGAAAACAAATGATGCTGATTATATGCAAAATGTTAAGTGGAATATTATAAGGAATGAACATAAAAAATATTATTTATATTATATTCTTGATAATGAAATATTATGGACTTGTAATATTTTAGAGAAAGAAAAAAACAATTTGAAGTATTTATATGCTCCTAGAGGGCCAGTTATGAAAAAATCTGATATTACTTTAATTAATCATTTTTTAGAAAATATTAAAAAATGGATGATAGAACATAATTACAAAAAAATAGTTATTAATCCATATTTAAAATTTAGTGATTTATCTCTTATTTCCAGTAAATATAAATATGTAGTTATAGATAGTCATGATTATGCAAATCTATTAGAGTCATGTAAACTTGCAATTGTAGATATTATTTTTGATGAAGAGAAATTAATAGAAAAGTTACCTAGTAAGTTTAGACAAAATACTAGACGTTCTTATCGTAAAGGGTTAATAAATAGAATTTCTAAAAATGTAAATATTGATAAGTTTTATGATTTGTATTTACAAACCTCTCAAAGACATGATTTTAAGCCACATACCAAAGAATATTTTAAAAAATTGATTAATACATATAAAGATAGTTTGATTTTTTTAGAGGTTTGGTATAATGATATGCCGTTAGCAATGAGTATAGATATAGTAAATAATAATAAATTAATATATTTATATGGTGTAAGTTCAACTGAGAATAGAAATTTGTTAGGAATGTATAATATGCAATGGGAAGCTATAAAGTATTGTATAAGAGAGGAAATTCCTAAATACGATTTGGGTGGAGTTTTCTGTGATGAAAATGATATGAATAATAAGGATTACGGATTATATAACTTTAAGAAAGGTTATTGCTATAATGGTTTTATTGATATAGTTCCTGATATAGTTTTTGATTTTGGAGAGAGATAATGATTAATATAGTTTTTGAGGGTTCAACTGGAGTTGGAAAAACCACAATGATAAATAAAATTAAAAAAATATATAGTAAAAATTATAAAGTTGGAGTTACTAATGATATTGATAGGAATTCTCCATTATATAAAATAATTAAAAGAATGTTTGATGATAATCCTTTGGTTTCGTTAAAAGAAGATTTTAATACTTTAAAATATGAAACTCTAGTACAAGCGGCTGATTATTTATATTTAAGAGAGAAGCTATATAGTGAGAATAATGATATTAATTTGTTTGATAGAAATTATGCTTCTATATATGCATATCAATCAGTACTATTAAGCAATAATATTTCTGATTCAAAATATTTTATGAATAATAGTTTATCTTGTATGAAGTCTGGTGAAAAAGAAATAGATTTATTGGTGTTTTTTGATACTAAGTTAAATGTTTCTCTTAAACGTGCGGAATTGAGAGATAATAGAAAGTTTACTAAAAAAGAAAGAAATACGTTTAAGGAGTTTAATAATAGGTTAAAAGATTTTATTAGATATAATAATAGTGAATATAAATTGTTGGTTATAGATAATAAAGATAATGAACAAGATGCTATTTTAAAGATAACTAATAAGATTAATGAAATAATTGAAGATAAAAAAAAGTCTGAAGATGATAAATGGTATGCACTATATAAGATAGATGTAGAAGAATTTCCAAGTCCAGATGAGTATATTAAATATAAACTTAAATATAAGAAAAAATTTGTTAAAAAAGTTTTACAATATGCTAAGGATAAAAAAGTAATTGAAATGGGGTGTGGAACGGGATTGATGGCAGGTTATCTTCAAAAATTGGGACTTGATGTAGTAGCTTTAGATTTAAGCAGAGCTGTACTCAAATATGCTGAATTACTTGCTAAACAATCTAAAATTATTTCTCCATGTAAGTATGAGCAAGGAGATATATTAAACTTACAATATAATAAGAATACTTTTGATGTATCATATAGTAACGGCGTGTTAGAACATTTTGATGATGAAAAGATTATATCTATTTTGAAACAACAAATGAATATTTCAAAGTATGTTATTTTTGGTATACCTAGCACATATTTTAATTTTAACGAAAAAATGCTAGGAAACGAAAGAAGATTAACATTAAAAGAATGGAAAGGTCTTATTGAAAAGGCTAATGGAATTTTGATAGAACAAACAAGTTTTCATTATTATAAATTATATAGGAGAATTTTTGAAATTAAAAAATGGTTTAGGCCAAAGGCTTTTTGGTTATTTGTTATTAAAAAGAAAGAAGAAATATAGAATAAGTGCTATAATTAATTTGGAGTGTGATTAAATGAAAAAAATTACTTATGTTACAGGGAATTGGTCTAAAATATTGAGTGCAAAAAAAATATTAGAACCTTTAGGTATTACTGTAGATAATGTTAAGATGGAAACAACTGAAATTCAAGCTGATACAGTGGAAGAAGTAGCAATGCATTCTGCAAAGGAAGCAAGTGATAAACTAAAATGTGCTGTTTTAAAGAATGATACGGGTTTATATGTTGAGGCATTAGGCGGTTTTCCTGGACCATATACACATTATGTTGATGATAAACTTGGTGAAAATGGATTATTAAAATTGCTTAAGAATGAAGATAATAGAAATGCTTGTTTTATTGAAGCGTTTGCATATTGTGAGTATGGAAAGGAACCAATAGTATTCAAATCAATTACCAAAGGAACAATAGCAAAAAGAAAATCTGGAAAATATGGATGGAGTTGGGACTTTATTTTTATCCCTGAAGGTTATGATAAAACAATGGGAAATTATCCTGATGATGAGCGATGCCTTGTTTGGAATACGGATGCATATAAGGAATTAGCAGATTTTTTAAATAAAAAGAAAGAATGATTAAAATGGAAGAAATAGGTTGTCATTTTAAATTTGAAAAAATTGTTGGTAATCATTATCATGATACAAATTTATTATTAAGTTCTGGAAGAAATTGTTTGCGTTATATAATAAAAGAACGTAAGATATCAACATTATTTTTACCCTACTTTCTATGTGAATCATTAAGTGAAGTAGCTAATCTTGAAAATGTAAATATTTTTTATTATCATGTTGATGAAAGATTTATGCCTGTTGGTATAAATAGAAATCCTTTAAATGATGAAACATATATTTATATTGTTAATTATTATGGCATGTTAGCCAATAGTCTGAAAGAGCTTATTAACTTTTATAAGTATGTAATAGTAGATAATACTCATGATTTTTTTGATAGAGATTATTTAAATGCGGATGTTATTTATAATTATAGAAAGTATTTTGGCGTTCCAGATGGGGCTTGTATAGTTAGTCCAAATTTAAACTTAAGTTCTAAATATTCAAGGGGAGAAAGTAGAAATAAGATAATGGAAATGGTTTCAAGAGATGAGACTGGGGAATATTTTCATTATCCAACTTTTGCTGAGGCAGATAAATATTTTAAAAATGAAGAATTAAGATATATGTCTAATTTTACAGAAAACTATTTACATGCTTTAGATTATAATAGAATCTATCAACAAAGATTAGATAATTATAGAGTTCTTAGTGAGTCACTTTCAAAGTATAATAGAATGGATTTAACTTTGCAAAAGTTGACATATATGTATCCTCTTTATGTAAATGATGGTGTAGAGTTGAGAAATTTCTTAAAAAATAATAATATTTATTCTTTGAGATTATGGGCTAATGTTGATTGGAATGGTGCTAATTCTATCGAAAGAGAAAAAGCAGATAATATGGTTTTATTACCCATAGATCAAAGATATTCAGATAAAGAAATGGAATATATTTCTGATACTATTAATAGGTATTATGCTAAAAAATTAATTAAAAGTAGGTAGAGTTTATGAGAGTAGTAGTACAAAAATGTTTAGAATCTAGTGTTAGTGTTGATGGTAAGATAATATCTTCAATAGGTAAGGGATTAATAGTATTAGTTGGGTTTACTCATGATGATAGTGTAAATGATATTGACTATTTAGTAAATAAAGTAGTTAATCTAAGAATATTTGAAGACGAGAATGGTGTTATGAATAGAAGTGTATTAGACGATTATGGTGAGATACTATGTATAAGTCAATTTACTTTATATGGTAATACTGAAAAGAGTAATAGACCATCTTATATTGATGCTATGGGTGGAGATAAGGCTACGATACTATATGATAAGTTTTGTGATAAATTAAATGATAAGGTACCTACTAAAAAGGGTGTTTTTGGAGCAGATATGAAGGTATCTTTAATTAATGATGGACCTACTACTATAATTATTAATTCTAAGAAGAAATAAAGCACAGAAATGTGCTTTTCTTCATATAATGATATAGGTGATATTATGGCATTAAAGGGCGTTGTTATAGATCCAGGTCATGGTGGAAGTGATTCTGGGGCTATAGCTGGTAATTCTTTAGAGAAAGATTATACTTTATTAATTAGTAAATATATGTTTGATAGGTTTAATGAATTGGGTATACCTGTTTATTTAACTAGAGATAATGATATTACATTAAATCCTAATGATAGGGTAAAAGAGGTGTTAAAGCCTTTTGGTAATAATGGAGATGTTATTGTTATATCTAATCATTTAAATGCTGGTGGTGGTGACGGAGCAGAGGTTATATATGCTCTTCGTAATAATTCTAGATTAGCTAATAGTATATTAGATAATATAGGAGATGTTGGTATTAAGACTAGAAAAATATATCAAAGAAGATTACCTAGTGATAGTACAAAAGACTATTATTTTATGTTAAGAGATACTGGTAAGACGGAACCTTTAATAGTAGAGTATGGTTTTATAGACAATCCTTCTAATTTAGAATTTATTAGGGATAATTATAAGGATTTGGCTGAAGGTGTTATAAAGGCTATATTAGAATATAAGAATATTCCTTATGTATCTCCAGAGAAAGTTATTACTGATACATATAAGGTTATGAAAGGTGATACTTTATACTCTATTGCTAAGAAGTTAGATACTAGTGTATCAGAATTAAAGAAATTAAATAATTTATCTAGTAATACTTTATCTATAGGACAAATATTAAAGATACCAACAAAAACTGTTGATACAGGAGAAACAGATATATATGAAGTTAAGAGAGGAGATACTTTATATAGTATAGCTAATAAGTATGGTATTAGTTTATCTGAATTAAAAGCTATTAATGACTTAGAGAGTGATATATTAAGTATTGGCCAAATACTTAAAGTGCCTTCTGGATTATCTAATGTTAATACTTATACTGTATCTAAGGGAGATACTTTATATTCTATTGCTAAAAAGTTTAATGTTAGCATAGATGAAATTAAAGAATTAAATAATCTTACTAGTAATTTATTGGCTATAGGACAGAAGTTAATAATACCTTTTCTAGAAGATACTACTTATATTGTTAAAGCAGGAGATACTTTATATAGTATAGCTAGAAAATTTAAGACTACTGTTGATGAATTAAAGAGATTAAATGGATTAGAATCTGATATATTAAGTATTGGTAAGATATTGATGGTTAAATAAAAGAAGAAGTTCAGCTTCTTTTTACTTTTTTATAAAAATATTATATAATTGGAATATGTTATATGGAGGGAATACTATGAAGAGAACTAAGTTAAAAGATAGAGAGTTACCTAGATATACACGTGGAGAAGAGATAGCTAATATGGTTACACATATAGTAGGAGGTGCTATTGGTATAGTAGCTTTAGTTTTATGTGTGGTATTTGCTTCCATAAATAGGAATGTATATGGTATAGTATCTGCTTCTATATTTGGGTGTATGATGATACTTTTATATACGATATCTAGTATATATCATGGTTTAAGTCCTAAAAGAACTTCTAAGAAAGTCTTTCAAGTATTAGATCATTGTACAATATTTTTACTTATTGCTGGTACTTATACTCCAGTTATATTATGTAGTATACGTGAATATAATAGTACTATTGGGTGGACACTTTTTGGAGTAGTATGGGGTATTGCTATATTAGGAGTAGTATTAAATGCTATTGATTTAAGAAAATATAGGGTATTTTCTATGATATGTTATATAGGATTAGGTTGGTGTATATTAGCTTTATATCCTAAAATAAATATGTTTTTAGATAAAGGTGCTATAGTTTTATTAGTGCTTGGTGGTATTGCTTATACTGTGGGTGCTATATTATATGGTATAGGTGTTAAGAAGAGATACTTTCATACCATATTTCATATTTTTGTAGATATAGGTAGTTTATTACATTTCTTGTGTATTTTATTATATATTATTTAAAAAAGAGTAAGTATTTACTCTTTTATTTTGCTCCTCTATTATAAAGAATCATATCTTCGTCTGTAGGTATTTTTTCTATTAAGTCAATAACATCTTTAGCTGCATCTCTAGTATTCATACTACCTGTAGCAAACTTAGGGTTTTGTTCTTTATCGTTGTATATACTACATCCATCAATTTTTTTAACCATATCTAAATTACATATTTTAGGAATGTAATATCTAATCCAGGTTTGTCCATCATCTTTAACATCCTCTATTTCTATAGTAGTAGCATGGCCAACATCTCTTATCATCATTATTATTTTACCATTTGGGAAAGCTACTATATCTGTAATGCCTACTTTTTCTGGTATATTATCATATATTTTTTTTGCTGTTTCGTTTGGAACACCTCTTAGAGTTATTTTGTATTCTTCGTCATATTCTGTAGGCTTTTGTTCTATGATAGGTATTGCCCGATATCTATTTTCATTATTCATAAAGCAAATATGGAATATGTGTAATATGTCGCTTATAGAGGTGGCTTTTTTTAGAAATGAACTTGGGAAAAATGAACCATTAAACATGGTGTATCCTTTGCATTTTTCTCTTAGTTCGTGTGTTAATTCCTTATTCATGTTTGCAAAGCAAGTTTGATAGAAGTATTTAAGATTATCATATGTAAGAGTGCAATTTAATAATGTTTCTTTATAAGTATTAAAAATCATTTTTATTTTATTATGTAAACTTTCATTATGTAATTTATCTTGTATACTGTCTTTAAAGCATGCTAATATTTTATCAAGTTGAGATTGTATTGCTTGTAATGATTTTAGTAATTTGTCTTGGTATTTGATAATTGATTCTTCGTTGTATCCATCTTCTGGTTTGGGCTCACAGTCTGATATGATATCCTTGATTATTGAATTTGCATCCATAAAATCACTAAATATTTGAAAAGTTTCTTCGTTATCCATAAATTTACCTCTATGTAATTATATCATAAATTTATGGAAAAAATAAATTTTTATAAAAATTAGCAATCTCTATTGACAATTGCTAAAATTAGTGCTATATTTATAATGTAAATGAAAGGAAGTGACATTATATGTTACCAAGTAAAATTTTCTTTGATAATTTCTTTGATGATTTTGAACCAGTTATGAAATATCCAGATAAGATGATGAAGTGTGATATTTATCTAGAAAATGGCAATTATATTCTAGAAATGGATGCTCCTGGATTTTCTAAAGAGGATATCAGTATGGAACTTGAAGATGGATACTTGAAAATAGTAGCTGAGAAGAAAATGGATAGCGAAAAATCTAATAAGAAATATGTTAGAAGAGAAAGACATTTTCATTCAAAATATGAAAGACAATTTTATGTAGGAGATGTTTCTGACAGTGATATTAAAGCAGAATTTAAAAATGGTATTTTGAAAGTGACTTTCCCTAAAGTAACTGATAAGAAAGAACAAAAGAAATTAATTAATATAGACTAGTTAGAAATAACTAGTCTTTTTTGAAAGGATGATTATATGAGAAAGAAAGAGTTTAAGACAGAGTCTAAGAAATTAATGGATTTAATGATTAATTCTATTTATACTAATAAGGAAATATTTTTAAGAGAGATTATATCTAATGCTAGTGATGCAATTGATAAGTTATATTATAATTCTTTGACTGATAAGAGTATAAAGATTAATCATAAAGATTTATAAATTAATATTAGTGTTAATAATGTTAATAATACTTTAACTATATCTGATAATGG
>CAZZAK010000024.1:0-12492 GCA_964652515.1 uncultured Clostridium sp.
ACAGTTCTAAGACAAGCTTTTTCCCAAGCTCTATTCGAAAATAAATATGTCCTAGAAATGAAACATATCTATGAAGCAATAAAGGAATCTAAGGCTGTATATCCCGATGTTAAAGTAAAAGAAATAACTAAATTCAAAGAAGAATTTAAAAACGAATTATTTGAAGAAAATGCTATTCTTGATTAATATACTTTACAAATTAAAAAAACTTGATATAATATTAATGAACGCAATGATTAGGACACGATTATATATTATATTTATATAGAGAGTTAGTGGCTGGTGAAAGCTAACAAATAGATATATAGTTACTACCTATAAGTGGCACCAATACTGCCCGGGACAATATCCCGTTATCATAATTAAGTAAAATAAAGGATGGTACCGCCTAATTGGCTCCTTAGTACCATCTTTTTTCTTTTGAAAGGAGTAATATGAGAGAAGTTAAAGAGGGAGAAAAGTATAGACATTTTAAAGGTGATATATGCGAAATAATAGCCATAGCCAAAGATAGTGAAGATTTATCACCAAAAGTTGTCTATAAACATAAAGGAGAATACTGGGTAAGGTCATATGATATGTTTTTATCAGAAGTTGACCATAAAAAATATCCAGATGTAAAACAAAAATATCGATTTGAAAAAATAGAGGAGGAAAAATAATGATAAATATAAAAGAAGACAAAGAATTAAATGTCCTAAATCACAGTTGCGCTCACTTACTTGCTCAAGCTGTAAAGCATCTATATCCCCAAGCTAAATTCTGGGTAGGACCAGTAATTGAAGATGGTTTTTATTACGATATTGATTTAGGAGACGCCGTAATTAAAGAAGAAGATTTACCATTAATAGAAAAAGAAATGAAGAAATTAGCTAAAGATGGTAAAAAGATTATTCGTCATGAAATAAGCAAAGAAGAAGCCCTAGAAATGTTTAAAGATGACGAATATAAAGTAGATTTAATTAGTAGAATGGATCCAAATGATACAGTAATAAGTTGCTATAGTCAAGGAGACTTTACTGACCTTTGCCGTGGACCACATGTTGATTCCGTAAAAGAATTAAAATACTTTAAATTATTAAAATTTAGTGGAGCATATTGGAAAGGTGACGCTAAAAACAAAATGCTTCAAAGAATATATGGTATTTGTTTTGAAAATGAAGAAGATTTAAATAAATATCTAGAATTCTTAGAAGAAGCAAAAAAAAGAGATCATAAAAAATTGGGTAAAGAATTAGATTTATTTATGATGAGTGAATACGGCCCAGGATTTCCATTCTTTTTGCCAAACGGCATGATATTAAGAAATGAATTAGAAAATTTCTGGTACCAAGAGCATACTAAAGAAGGATATGAGTTCATTAAAACCCCAATTATGTTAAATAGAGAACTTTGGGAATTATCAGGACACTGGTTTAATTATCGTGAAAATATGTATACAAGTGAGATAGATGAAAAAACATTTGCTATTAAACCAATGAACTGTCCAGGTGGAATGTTAGTATATAAAAATTCACTTCATTCTTATAAAGATTTACCACTTAGAATTGGTGAATTAGGCCAAGTACATAGACATGAAGCAAGTGGAGCATTAAATGGATTATTTAGAGTAAGAACGTTTACACAAGATGATGCTCACATATTTATGAGAGAAGATCAAATTGAAGAAGAAGTAGTTAGACTAATTAAATTCATTGATAGAATGTATTCAATGTTTAATTTAACTTATGATATAGAATTATCTACAAGACCAGAAGAAAAATATATCGGAGATATAGCTATATGGGATAAAAGTGAAAAAGCATTGGAAGATGCTTGCCATAAAGCTGGAAGAGAATGCAAAATCAATCCAGGAGATGGAGCTTTCTATGGACCAAAACTAGACTTTCATATTAAAGACTCTTTAGGAAGAGTATGGCAATGTGGTACTATTCAACTAGATATGAATTTACCAGAAAGATTCGATTTGACATATATTGACAAAGATGGGTCTAAAAAAAGACCAGTTATGCTACATAGAGTAATATATGGTTCAATAGAAAGATTCATAGGTATCCTAATAGAACACTATGCCGGATTATTCCCATTATGGTTAGCACCAATCCAAATGAATATCTTACCAGTAAATTCTAGTATCCATGCTGATTATGCTAAGGAAGTATATGATAAATTGACTGAAGCAGGGTTTAGATGTAATCTAGACATAAGGGAAGAAAAATTAGGATATAGATTAAGAGAAGCTCAAATTAAAAAGATTCCATATACAATAATTCTAGGAGACTCCGAAAAAGAAAATAAGACTATATCATATAGACTTCATGGAGAAACTGAAACTAAGACAATATCCCAAGAAGAATTCATTAAATTAATTAATGATGAAATAAAAAACAAGATAGTAAGAAAATAATTCTTACTATCTTTTTTCTAAATATTACCAAGTGTCAAATTTGTGTAAATGTACTAGAAAAGATAGACAAGTATGCTATAATTAATTTGATGATAGTTGAGTATCATAGTAAAGAGGTGACAAATATCCGGGGGAAACACAAAAAAATAACTAGAAAAGGAAAGGTGAAAAAATGAAAAAAATAAAACAAAAAATGTCAAAAATAACAAAAATATTCTTGGTATTAGCGTTAATTTTTTCTAATCTAACTTGCTTGTCAACAGTATTTGCCTATGAAGGTGAAGAGTCAAAACTAATGTTAGAATTAGATAAAGATAATAATCAAATTAAAATTACATATCAAGAAGAATTAGAAGAAGAACATGAATTATATATTAAAGTTTCTGAAAAATATACATATATAGATGAAACTTATGATGAATCAAATAGAGATCCAGTTCCAGTAACTTTAGAAGAATTAAATAATGGATATGGATATTCATTACAATTATTTACTGTTATTAGATTTGATGGAACATATGATATTAATGTATCTTTAGGATACTACAATGAAGAAGAATTTACTATATTAGATAGTAACAATTATAATGAAGAATTCAAATTTGAAAATGGATTTAGTTATATACTAAAAGAAGGTAACAATGACCTACCAAAGGTAGATGATGAATATATATTACCAGATGGTGTTAGTTCATTTACTGTTATATATAAACTAAATATGGGTGGAATTGCCCCAGAAGGACACTATTTTATCGGAGAAGATGAATACCTTGGCACTGAATTACAAAACTATACTACTACTGATGATTATGACATGGCAGGCCATCTATTTGGACCACATCAATTATCATTAACTAAATCATTAACCGATGAAGATGGTAATGTCGTTTCAGAAATTAATGAAGAAATAAAAATAAAATATGGCGAATTAACAGATAATGATGATGTAATTAATAGTTACTTAAATAATAATAATAATATTGATTGGAATGTAGAAACTGTTAATGAAAAAGGACTATTATATATTAATCCAATTACTAATAGTGAAAATGTTCCAACAGCATATGACTTGGATAAAGTTATGTCTGAATTAACAGAACAAAGTGATATAACTTATGTAATTACTAACAAAAATGGTGAAGACGTTAAAGCTGGATACACAGAAAATGAAGAAGAAACTTTAGATGACTATTTAAAAAACATTAAATTAGAAAATGGAATGGTTCTAAGTATTAGTTGCTGTGACAGTCTAACTATTAAGTATACAATTACATTTATAGGAGATTTCAATAATGATGGGATATTATCACAAGAAGATATTCAAACTCTTATTAATAATACTCTTGATTATAATGAAATAGATAATGTAACCAAAGACACTAACAAAGATAACATTGTAGATATCCTAGATGTTACGTACTACGTAAATATCTTAAATGATATAGAAGTACCGGAAGAAGTTGGAACTGTTTCGGCTAGATTAGAAAACAATAATACAGTAATTAATACTGGCGAAGAATTCACTATAGATTATATTGTATCTGCCAGTGAATATGGTCTAACTGGTATTGAAGGTGTAATACAAGCAGATGCTAGTGGTATGCAATTATTAGACATATCAGTTGCTTCAGAAGGGTTATATGGTAATAGACGTGGAAACGCATTTATCTATGCTGCAAATACCGAACTTAAGAACAATGACTATAAAGTTTTAACTCTCAAATACAAAGCCTTAGAAGAAGGGGAATATACTATTAGAATTTCAAATAATAGATTTGCTAATGGTGGAAAAGAATTAGAATTATTAGATGAATATGTATCAGTAAATGTAACAATCAATGCTTCAGGTAATGCTAATCTATCTAAAATTCTTATTAACGGTAGAGAAATAGAATTAAAAGAAGGACAATTTGATTATGAAACATCAGTATCTTCTAATGTTACTGGAATTGATTTAGAAGCTATCTTAGAAAATGATAGCGCTACTAAAGTAATTAGTGGACCTGAAACATTAGAATATGGTAATAACGAATATACAATTACTGTTACTGCTAAAAATGGAAATGTACAAATATATAAAGTTAATGTAGTAAGAGAAGAACCAGAAGAAGAAATAGTAGTAGAACCAGTAAGCGATGAAGAGGAAAATAATACACCTACTACTACAGAAGCAACAACTGAAGATACTACGGCATATTATAATCCAGTAGTAGAAGATACTACAGTTAATGTACCTACAGATGGAAAAATAGATGATGTAACTAGTGATATTAAGAAAGAAAACAAAAAAGGAATTGATATTTCTAAAATTATTATGATAATATTGATTCTACTTGTTATAGCAGCTTTAATATATTTGATATTTAAAGACGATGATGAGGAAGAGAAAAAAGCAAATAAAGATATAAATAAATTCAAAAAAGATATTCCAAAAAACAATTATCGCTCTGATCCAAGAGATAATAAACAAAAAAAAGAAGGGACAAAATCTTCTAAAATAGAAGAAAACAAAAAAACAAGCAATAATTCTAAAAAAGGAAAGTAAACTCTTCCTTTTTTTTAACTTTATGATATAATTATTATAGGAGAGTGGGTGAATAGAATGAATAATCGTGGTCAGGCATTAATTGAATTTGTTCTAATACTACCAATTTCCATTATGTTATTATTCGCTATTATTGATTTTGGCTTAATATTTTCTAACAAATGCAAATTAGAAAATACTAGTACAGATATCATAGAGTTTATCAAAAATGATACGGATATTAACAGTATAAAAGAATTATATAAAGATACAGATATAATTATTTCTCCTGAAACTACGTATACGAGTATTACCATAAAAAAGAAAGTTAAGATATTCAATTTTGGTTTGGAAAGAATCATATCAAATCCATATGAAATAAAAGTTGAAAGGTATTTACCTAATGAATAATAATCGTGGCCAAGTATTAACTTTCTTTGTTTTAATGTTGCCATTGTTTGTAGTATTACTAATACTAACTATAGATATATCTAATTTAATAATAAATAGATTAGAAATAGATAATGTAAATAGAATCATAATAGATTATGCTCTAGATAATAAGGATGAAATTAATTTAGAAACATTAGTTAAAGATTTAGCTAATATAAATGATTCAAAACTAGAAGTTAATCTAAACATTGAAGAAGATAAAATAAACATTATATTAAATAAAGAAATAAAAGGCATTGTAAGTAAGAAAAATATCTATGATTTAAGTTCTCACTTTGAAGGATACATAGAAAATGATAAAAAGATTATTAAGAAAATAAAAGGGTGATGTTATGAATAATAATTCTGGTAAAGTGATTACAGTATCTTCCGTTAAAGGAGGAGTTGGGAAAACCACTACCGTTCTCAATTTGGCTGGCATATATTTTCAAATGAAGAAAAGAGTACTAATAATTGATTTAGATTTATCTAGTGGTGGAGTAGCTACTTTACTAAATATAGATAATAATCGTGATATATATACTATAGTAGATGCTATTTCTAATAACAGATTTTCTTCTTTAGATGACTATGTAATTAATTATAATAAAGGAATTGATATAATTGCTGCACCCAGGGATCCAAGAGATGCCAATAAAATAGAAAGCAAATACATAGATAGAATAATAGGTTTAGCCAGAGCATCGTATGATATCATATTATTAGATACAAACCACGTATTAAATGAGATAAGTTTAACAGCATTAGATAAATCTACAAATAATTTATTTGTTTTAACTAATGATTTAGTAGATATTAAAAATATGCGTAATTTTCTAAGTATATTAAAAGAAAATGGTATGAATAATTATTATATTGTATTAAACAATTCTCGTGATACAGGTAAAGATTACATAGATATATATAATATTCGTAATATGATAGATGGAAATATAGATTATACCATATCTAGAAAGTTCTATATTAAGAATATTGATAAATATTATTTAAATGGTGAAATACTTACTTTGAATAAAACCATTAACAAATTATATTCTAAAGATATAGCAGATATGAAATTAATGGCTGATGCTCTTATGACTAGAAAAGAGGTGCAAGATGAATAAAAAATCCTTAATAGAAACGTTTAATGTTAAAACTAATGTTGTTGAAAAACCAGCATTAGCAGATTATGAGGTTTTTCCTGATAAAACAAAACTAGAAGAATTAAGAACAAAGATAATTCAAAGATTAATAGATAACACTATACCTACAGGAATTACTTTAGAACAGTATATTAATAGTGAAATAGATGATACATTATTCTATTATGACTTATCTCCAATAGAAAGAGAGTATATATTTAATTTAATACAAAAAGAAATTAATGGTTATGGACCAATAACTGACTTACTAGAAGATGATTCAATAACTGAAGTAATGGTTAATGGACCAAATGATATATATGTGGAAATAAATGGTAAATTAGTAAAAGATAATACTGTATCATTTGTAGATAATAATCACATAATTAGAACTATTCAAAGAATAGTAGAACCATTAGGAAGAACTATTGATAGTGCTAACCCTATGGTAGATGCTAGACTTAGTGACGGGTCAAGACTAAATGCTGTTATACCACCATTAGCTATTAATGGACCAGTAATAACAATTAGAAAATTTTCCAGGAATCTAAATACTATCGAAGATTTATTACGTAATGGTACAATGACTGCTGATATGGCAACATTTTTAGATGCTTGTGTAAAAAGTAAATTAAATATCGTCGTATCTGGAGGTACTGGTACAGGTAAAACAACATTATTGAATATTTTAAGTAGCTTTATACCAGAAGAAGAAAGAATCGTTACCATTGAAGATGCAGCTGAATTAAAACTTCATCAGACTCATGTAATACCCTTAGAAACAAGAGTTATTAACTATGAAGGCAGTGGTGAAGTAACTATAAGGGATTTGGTTAGAAACTCACTGAGAATGAGACCGGATAGAATAATTGTCGGAGAAGTAAGAGGAAAAGAAGCATTTGATATGATGCAGGCCATGAATACAGGCCATGAAGGTTCAATTACAACTCTTCACTCTAACTCTTGTAGTGATGCAATTAATAGACTTGAAACAATGATGTTAATGAATAATATGGAATTACCTGTCTTTGCTATCCGTAATTATATAGAAAAAGCAATTGATATAATTATTCAAATAGATAGACTATATGATGGTAGAAGAAAAGTTACATCTATATCAGAAGTTGTTGGTATAGAAAATGAAATGGTTAAATTAAAAGAAATATTTAGTTTTAAAGAGGTAGGAATTAGAGAAAATGGTGATGTAGAAGGGGAATTCACTAAACAAGATTATGTTCCTAATGTATATAATAAAATTAAAAGAAAGGGTATAGATTTAACTAATATTTTTGGTGAATAAAATGGATGATAATGTCAATTATGCTAAATTAATATCTTATATAGGTATAGTTTCAATAATATGTATATCTGTCTTCTTAGTAGCTAAATATATGGTATATAGTGCCTTAGCTTAATAAAATAAAAAAGGGGTGATAGTAATGCTACAATTTTGTATAAACGTGATAATAAAAGTATTTTTAGTAGTCATTATTATCACAGGAATATTATTTATCATAAATGCAATATCAACTTATAAGCTTATCAAAAGAGTAAGCAAATATAGCATAAATTCTAAAACAATAGACTATTCAATAGTAGATAAAATGATATACTACTATAATAATTTTATTGCAAATAAGAGAAAGAAAATAAAAAAGGCTTTTCCTAGATTAGTAAATTATTATAAAAGGTATACAATGGGGGAACAAGAAGAAGCATGCGATTTTGTAACAAATAAAATAATTATAGGAGTACTTATTGTATTATCATATATACTCACATCTGGAATGAGAAAAATGGGCATTCACTTATTTGATGCAGTTTGTCTATTTATAATAGGATTTAATTCGTTAGACATAGTTTTATACTTAACAGGACTTGGCAAGAATAAAAAAATGGAAAAAGACATGCTTGAAGCTATTATTATTATGAATAATGCCTTTAAGGCTGGCAATAGTACTATTCAAGCTGTTAAGATAGAATCTGAAAAATTGACTGTACCATTAAAAAACGAGTTTAAAAAAATATATAAATAAATGAATTATGGATTAACAATAGATGTCGTTTTTGATAGATTTAATAAAAGAGTTAATGTAGATTCTGCTACATATATATCAACCTCATTAATAACATTAAATAAAACTGGTGGTAATATAGTAAAAGTATTTAATTCTATAGAGAAAACGTTATTTGATAGGAAAAAGATGCATGAAGAACTAAAAAGTACTACCACAACTTCTAACCTGGTAGTTAAAATATTGACTATTGTACCATTTGCCTTGACACTATTTATATATATACTAAGTCCTACTTATTTTAATCCATTGTTTGAAAGTACTATAGGATATATAATATTAGGACTTATCATTATTATGTTTGCTATTTATCTATTTGTTCTAAATAAAGTGATGAAGGTGGATTATTAATGAAAAGAGAAGAACTGGTAAAATTAATATATAGACAAAAAACAATTGAAAAATATCAAAGAAAAATAGAAAAATTGGGCATAAAGAGCAAATATGATATGTATAAAATATTAAACGCTAAATTTTTTACTTCCATTTTATTATTTGTTGTGTTATTATATATATCAAAGTTTGGTTATATATTGGCTCCAATAGTAGTATATTTCTACACACTTCTATATGACTATATTGTATTGGATTTGGGAATAAAGAAAAGAACCACTATTATGGAGAAAGAAGCAATGCACTTTTTTGAAGTATTAACATTATCTGTTGATACAGGAAGAAATTTACTTGAAGCCATCAAAATAACTACTGATAATGTTCCTGGTGAGTTATCATTAGAGTTTAAAGAGGCACTAAGACAAGTAACATATGGAAAAAGTTTAAATGAAGCAATATCTGATATGCAAAAAAGAATACCATCAGATAACATTAACAATATTATATTATTATTAAACCAATCTAATATATTTGGAAATAGTGTAATAGATAATTTGTATGAGCAAGTTGATTACTTAAGAGAAAAAAGAAAAATGGAAGTAAAAGCTAAAATAGCTAAACTTCCAGTGAGAATTAGTATTATTTCTGTTCTTTTCTTTATTCCATTAATGTTATTAATTATATTAGCTCCAATTATCTTATCATATATTGATTAAAGGAGGGTATTATGTCAGGACATTCAAAATGGTCTACTATTAAAAGAAAAAAAGGGGCAATAGATGCTGAAAGAGGAAAAATATTTCAGAAGTTAGCTAAGGAACTTTATGTGGCTGCTAAAAATGGAGATGCAGATCCTAATAATAATTCTCAATTAAGAATGGTTATTGAAAAGTGTAAAGCTGAAAATATGCCTAAATCCAATATCGAATCAGCTATTCAAAAGGCCCAAAACAAAAATAATGCTGAAAACTATGAATCTATTAGATATGAAGGATACGGACCATCAGGAATAGCTTTAATGATAGATTGCCTTACAGATAATAAAAACAGAACGGCAAGCTATGTAAGAAGTACTCTTACTAAAAAGAATGGTAATTTAGGAACAGATGGCTCTGTTAGCTATATGTTTAAAAGAAAAGGATTAATTATCTTAGATAATGGTTATGATCCCGATAAGGCTATGGAAGATATACTTAACTTAGATATTCTAGATATGGAAATAGATGAAAACATAATAATATATACAGAACCAGAAAAATTTATTTCTGTACTAGAAGAATTGAAGAATTTAGGATATGATAAAATAATTACTAGTGAAGTAACTTTTATTCCTGATAATTATATAAAATTAGATCCTGAAACTACTGAAAAAGTATTATCACTAATAGAAACTTTAGAAGACTTTGATGATGTACAAAATGTATATCATAATATGGAGATGTAAGATATGGAAAAAGAAAATGAATATATAAAAGAAAAAGATGCAATTATAAGTGAAATAGGAAATGTTCCATATGAAGATTTAATCAATATGGGAATTACTCCAGAAGAATATATAAACCCAACAGCCCAAACAATAGAAAAATTAATAGATTATGCTAACGAAAAAGAACAAGTAACAATTTATAGTGAATCAGATATAGAAGAGTAAAGTAGATAATTCTACTTTTTTTTCATATAATATTATATGATGAAACTAAAGCCTTATAAACAAATGAAATTAGGTTCATATCTATCACTATTGTTATTTATTATTATTTTATCTATAATATCATCTTTCTTTGTAATATCCTATTTTGGTAAGAAAGCTAATAAAGTATTATTACCAATAGCCATTTCTGATACAAGAAAGATAATAACATTAATTATTAACTCATCTATAACAAGAGGAATAACTAATAATATGAACACCGATAATCTATTTGAAATAATAAAGAATAATAATGACGAAATACAAATGATAGATTATAACACTATGGAAGTGACAAAAATATTAAATCAAATTACTTATAACATACAGTATAGTTTAAGACAAATAGAATCCGGTAATATTGAATCTTTTAATGATACATTAAAAGATTATGATAATAATCTTTTAAAAGAAGGCATCATAGCTGAAATACCATTCGGAGTAATATTTGATAATCCCATACTAAATAATATATTTCCTAAAGTAAAGTTAAAATTAAATATTATCGGAGATGTCATAAGCAATATAGAAACAGAAATAAAGCCATATGGAATAAATAATGCCCTAATCGAAGTAAAAGTTCACTTAGAAGTATCTAGTCAAATAAATCTACCATTCATATCAGAAAGAGTAACTATACCTAATACAATTCCCATATCTATGAAAATAATTAATGGTACTGTACCAGAAGCATATATATCATCATTTAAATAAAAAAGATATTGTTTATCCAAAAACAATATCCAAACACATCATTATACTAAAACCAATTAAAGTAAATAAGGCCATAAGGTCTTTTTTTTCGTTACTTTGACTCTCTGGTATTAATTCTTCTACTACAACATAAATCATAGCACCTGCAGCAAAAGAAAGTAGAAAGGGAAGTAATATTCTAATCTTTGTAACAAGTATAGCTCCAATAACACCAGAAATAGGTTCTACAATACCAGATAACTGTCCATAAAAGAATGCCTTCTTTCTGGATACTCCCTCTCTCATTAAAGGAACAGAAACAGCAGTACCCTCAGGAAAATTTTGAATACCAATACCTAATGCTAACATAGAAGCAGATAATACTGTAGCCCTATCTAAACCAAAAAAAGTACTACCAAAAGCTACTCCTACTGCTAATCCTTCTGGAATATTATGCAAAGTAATAGAAATAATTAACATAAGTATTCTTTTATTACTTTCGGTAACTAATTTATCACATACTTTATCTCCAATAAAAAGAAGTATTCCCCCAGACATAAAACCAAGTATGATAATAAAAATATTAGATATTGACGATTCTATAGCAGGCAATAACAATGAAAAGAATGAAGCTGCTATCATAACACCAGCAGATATTCCTAACATAGCGTCTAATAGATTTTTATTAACTTTCTTAAAGAAAAATACCAATGCAGCCCCTAAAGCTGTAACACCATAAGTAAATAAAGTAGCAATTAATGCTTGATATACATAATTTAATTTAATAAACCAACTAATCATAATTCACCTATAGATAGCATATGATTATTATTATATAATGTTACATAAAATTTACTAAGAGTAAAAACATTTGTTTATTATAAAATTTATTGATATAATCATTTTACTAGTGGGGGGATTATATGAATAATATTATAGTAAAAGAAAACATCAAAATAGAAAATCTAATTTACAAAGTAAGAGGAAAACAGGTTATGCTAGATTCTGATTTAGCTAAGTTATATGGTGTTGAAACAAAATATCTTAATCGACAAGTAAAAAGAAATATCGAAAGATTTGATGATGATTTTATGTTTCAATTAACTGACCTAGAATATTCAAACTTGAAGTGCCAATTTGTCACCTCAAGTTTGAATAGTTATGGTGGCAGGAGGACAATACCATATGTATTT
>CAZZAK010000025.1:0-12335 GCA_964652515.1 uncultured Clostridium sp.
TCTCTATATAGATATTTGTTTCATAATTAAATGCTAGAAATGTAATACCTTTAATTATTATTCTATGTGGCTCTACATAAGATAGATTTGTTCTTTCTATTGTTCTAATTGAACCTTTTTGTATTTCGCATTTGGTATTGCAGAAACTACATATAAACTCTGGTTTCTTTTTTAAAGCTTCTTCAATATCAATTTCTTGTTTAATAATATTTACCATTAAATCATCCCTTTCTTTTACACAACAAAAAATCAATTCCATTTCTAGAATTGATATTTATTAGTAAATTGAACCAAAGTTCAACTAAATTCTTTAGTGGTGCGGGTGAAGGGACTTGAACCCCCATGGATAAACCGCTAGATCCTAAGTCTAGTGCGTCTGCCAATTTCGCCACACCCGCATAAAAAAACTTACGAAATTGATTATACTATTATTTTAAATAAAAATCAACCATTTATTTAAATTTCATCAAAATTATTAAGAGCACAACATTTGTGCTCTTAATTAACAATTACCATGTGGGTGAGGGCCTGGGCCATAGTTTGGACCATTATTCCAAAATAAGAATAGAACAATAAATACTATCAAAACAATCCAAATCCATTCCCCGCCACCATATCCATATCCATAACCGTACATAATTTTACTCCTTTCAAGATATTATATTAGAAAATATCAATGGTAAATATAATGAATTACCCAAAAATAAATAATTTACATCTTTAATAAGCCATGATATAATAATCTTGTTCGTGGAGGTATATATGAAAAAAATATATTTTAAAGATTTAAATAATTATTTTAATAAGGAAATCACTGTAGCAGGTTTTGTAGACAATGTTAGAGATTTACAATATGTTCAGTTCTTAATATTAAGAGACATTACTGGTAAGGTACAAGTAACAATAGAAAAGAATGAAGAAAATAAAAAACTTAATGAAATAGTATCTGGTTTAACTGTTGAAAGTACAGTTAAAGTAACTGGTAAACTACTAGAAAGTCCTAAAGTAAAACTAAATGGTATGGAGTTAATACCAACAGAAATTATTATAACAAGTAAGTGCTTAGAAGAACTACCAATTAATTATCATAATCCTGAATCAGCTATGTTAGATACAAGACTTAATTATAGATTCTTAGATTTAAGAAATGAAAAAAATATTTTGTTATTTAAAGTACAAACCTGTTTCATAAACGCTATGCGTAATTTCTGCTTAGAAAATAATTTTATCGAAATACATACTCCTAAAATAATCGGGGCAGCTTCAGAATCAGGTTCTAGTGTTTTTGAATTAAAATATTTTGATAGAAAAGCATATTTAGCACAAAGTCCACAATTTTATAAACAAATGGCTATTGCCAGCGGCTTTGATAGAGTATTTGAAGTGGCACCAGCATTTAGAGCAGAAAATTCTAATTCTTATAGGCATACTACAGAATTTACTTCATTTGATGTTGAATTTAGTTATATTGATTCGTACGAAGATGTTATGGATTTTGAAGAAGATCTATTAATTAGTGGATTGACAACTGTTAAAGAAAAATATGGTGAGGAAATAAAGAGTTTATTTGGCATAGATGTTACTATACCTACAAAGCCATTCCCAAGAATTAAACTAGAAGAATTATATAATGAATTAGAAAAGAAATTCAACTTTAAAATTGACAAAGAGGATGTTGGAGATATGAATGCTGAATCTGAAAAACTAACATCTAAATATATAAAAGAAAAGTATGGCCATGATTTTGTCTTTGTAACAGACTTTAGTGCTAAAAAGAGAGCTTTCTACCATATGAGAAAAGATGGGATACCACAAGGGTATGACTTAATATGGAAAGGATGCGAAATAACTACTGGAGCACAAAGAGAAAATAGATATGACATTTTAAAAGAACAAGCTAAAGAAAAAGGACTAGGGGATGATATTAAATTCTATCAAGAATTTTTCAAATATGGATGCCCACCACATGGAGGATTTGCCATTGGAGTAGATAGAATAACCATGTTATTATTAGAAAGAGATAGTCTAAAAGAAACTATGTTCTTATTCCGTGGACCAAGTAGATTAGAACCATAATAAAAACGCAATTAAGCGTTTTTATTTTTATATTTTTCTCTATATTCATGATATAATTCACTAAATCTAGTAAAATGAACTATCTCCCTTTGTCTAAGATATAAAAGCACATCAATAACATCGGGATCATCAGTTAAATCAATTAAATTTTCATATACAGCTCTAGCTTTTTGCTCGGCTGCCATATCTTCAGAAAGATCAGCCATGAAGTCGCCTGTCGTAGCAAAATAAGCTACTGTAAATGGAACTCCATTAGCATCTGTAGGATATAATCCATAACCGTGTTCCGCATAATGAGAATCTAATCCTGCTTTCCTAATTTCTTCTAAAGAAGCCCCTTTCATTAATTGATAAATCATTGTGGATATCATTTCAACATGCGCAAGTTCCTCAGTACCAATATCTGTAAGAAGGGCTTTTCCTTTCTCATCTGGCATAGTATATCTTTGATTCAAATATCTAAAAGCAGCTGCTAATTCGCCATTAGATCCACCATATTGGGTAACTAAGTATCTAGCCATTCTTAAATCTTTTTTTCTAATATTAATAGGGTATTGAGTTGTTTTTTCATATTTCCACATTACTTAAACACCTCCCATGGCCATGGATTATTATTCCAATTCCAAGTATTGTTTTTAGTTACATATCCGCTATCCACAGTTAGTGGACCATACTTACTCTCATATTCGTTCATAGCCTTATTTAAATTATTTAAGTATTTGTCGTATTCCATTAAATATCTTTTATTGTTAGGATATATATCTAAATATAAATTTAAATCATTCAAAAGAAATTTGTGTTTTAAAATAGTATATAACAATTCTTCTTTAGGATTAGAAGTCCTTAATTTACGATATTTATAGTTCTTGTATCCCTTGTATAAATTATCAAATAAATTACCTCTATCTAATCCTTCTTCATAATTAATATTATTAGAACTATTATCCATATGATTATTTTCATAATTGGAATTATAGTTCACAAAATTATCCATGAAAGGATTGTTCATCATATCACTATACCAATCATTAGGTATATTATAATAATTATTATTCATCATTCCTCCTAGAATATAGTATGTAATATGACTACTTAGGTATAGGCTTATATCATATACATATTATTATCCGGTTCATTATTATAATTGCTATAATTATTGCTATTACTCTCTAATCTACTAACTTTCTGTTCCAGCTTTTTTATTCTGTTTTCATATTCATTTAATTTATATAAAATATCATTAATCATATTAGGGTTATTCATAATAGGTATATTTGGATTATTCATAAAATTCATCTTTTTCCTCCTGATATAGTTTATTCTATGTTGACAAAAATAGTTATAATTTATAAAATTATTTTGGTGATGTTATGCGACTTAGAAACGTTAAGAACAGTAACGAAATAATTGAAAAAGGAAAGTATTATATAAAAAATCCAGAAGATTATAAAGGAAAATGGAATAAATTATTTAAAAACAATAATCCCATTCATATAGAAATAGGAATGGGAAAAGGTAAATTTATTTTAGAAAACGCCCTAAATAACCCTAATATAAACTATATTGGAATAGAAAAATATGATAGTGTCATAGTAAGAGCAGTTCAAAAAACAAATGATATAGAACTAAACAACTTATACCTAGTAAAAATGGATGCTATAAACTTATTAAATATTTTTAATAAAGAAATAGATACTATATATTTAAATTTTTCTGACCCATGGCCTAAAAAAAGACATACTAAGAAAAGATTAACAAGTGAAGTTTTTTTAGAAATATATGATAAAATATTTAAGAATAGTAATAATATTATTATGAAAACAGATAATATTGATTTATTTAATTATTCTAAAGAATCTTTAAAAAATAATGGATACAAAATAGAATATTTTACTAATGACTTAGAAAAAGAAAACATCTTTAATGTTAAAACAGAATATGAAGAAAAATTTACTAATCAGGGAATGAAAATTAATATGCTAATAGCAAAAAAAGTAAATTAAAAACATTGAAAAAACAATTATGCTATGCTAAAATAAAATTAAAGTAGCGGAGGAATTGCTAATGAAAAAGAAAGAATTTAAAATAATAGCAGGAGTAATTGTATTTTTATTTATATCTATTGCTATATATTTAGTATTAGATAATAGAAAGTCTACATTTTCACAAATTATAAGTATTCCAGACGAAAGATTTGCAGATTTAAATTTCTATAACTGTGTAAAAGAAGCAGTAGGTAATGATGCTATAGACAGTGAAGGAATTATAGACAATAATGCATTAGAATCACTAACTAGTCTTAATTGTAGTGGTAAAGAAATAGCTTTTTCTGATGGGTTAGAGCTAATGGTAGGACTAAAAGAATTAGATTTAAGTAATAATTATTTGTATACTATAAATATAGACTCAAATAATGAATTAAGAGTCCTTCATATTGAACAAAATGTTTTAACAAGTATAAAAATTAGACAGAATACTTCTTTAGTAGCACTATATGCAAATGATAACCCATCACTAATTTTTTCATCACCAACTTATAATAATATTAATATAAAAGTATTGCATCTTCAAAATACTAGTGTTGGTAATAATACAAATCTAAATAATCATCTAGAACATATGCCTGAATTAGTAGAATTAGTAATCAATTCTGCAAATATAGAATCATTAAATACAAGTAATAATTCTAATTTAAAATACCTGGATGCTTCAAATAATAATATTACTAATATTGATTTAACATATAATGTTAATTTAGAAGATGCAAGGCTATCTGATAATAAATTAAGTGAAATAGAAGTATATAGAGATGGAAATAATAACGGTAATTTAAAAAGGTTATATTTAAATAATAATTTGCTTACATCATTTACAGAAACAACAAATGTTGTTAATATAGGATTAGAAGAACTATATGTTGAGGATAATCAAATAACTAATATTGATATGGCTTATTTAAATTCTAATAAATTAAATCAATTATGGGCAAGAGGCAATAGACTTAATAGCATAAGCAATACTTCAACAGCATGTAAGTATACAAATAATTGTAATATTGGTTCACATATTATATCATTTAATACTAATGATGGCTTAAAAGGATTCAACATGAATGTTGATAGAGTATTAAAAATGCCAATACCTACTAAAGAAGGGTATACATTTGTTGGGTGGTATAAAGATCAATCTTTAACTGAAAAGTTTGAGGATTATGATAATATAGAGGAAGACATAACACTCTATGCTAAATGGAATAATAATGGCACAAGTGAGCCGTTACCTGAGTCATCAACAACGGGGAATCAAGATGTAGGAAGAGTGAGTGAATCACTACAAAATTCAGCTAAAATTCTTAATAAGTCATCTTCATCAAAAAATACAGGAAAAAGAGATACAGCAGGTGATACACTAAATGAAGATGATTATGAAGATGAAGAATATTTAGATGAAGATGATTATGAAGATGAAGACGATTATGAAGATGAAGAATATTTAGATGAAGATGATTATGAAGATAATGTAGAAAACTCTAAAACTGGAGACAGCATATATATTACCATAATCCTAGCAATAGGAATGATTGTGATTGGTTACTATTATGCTAAAAAGTTAAAAGAAAATAATTAAGAAAAGCATCTTATAAAATAGAGGCTTTTTTTATTGAAAAAAAGTCTAAATGGGATTGAATTTTAATTTACATTATGTTAAACTTATATTAATAGTAGAGGAGGATTTTATTATGGCCTTTAAAAAGATAAAAGAAATAATGTCAGATAAAGAAGATATGGATGAAGAATCATATTATAATGATTCAGAAGCATCTTCCCCTTCAGGCAATAGGAAAATGATTTTATTAGAACCACGTGCCTTTTCAGAAAGTCAACAAATTGCAGATCACTTAAAAAAAAGAAATACAGTTGTAGTTAATATGAAAAGAGTAACTCCTGAGCAAGCTAAAAGAATCATTGATTTTTTGAGTGGGACTGTATATGCCATTGGTGGAGATCTTCAAAAAATAGGTATAGGTATATTTTTATGTACCCCTAAAAACGTTAATGTTGAAGGTGCTATATCTGATGAAGAAACAAAGCCAAAAGATAAAGAAGAATTGGATTGGTAATGTATGAAAAGATTCAGTATCGTAGAACATGGCTATAATATTGATGAAGTAAATAGATTCATAGACATAGTCATTGCTAGATTAGAAAAATTAAATGCTGAAAACACATCTTACTTAGCCAAAATAGATAGCCTAAATAAAAGATTAAATGAAAATAATTCTATGGACAATACAAAGTTAGAAAAAGCATTATTAGCAATACAAGAAACATCTGATAGAATAAAGGATTTGGCTAAGAAGGAAGCTGATATGACATTAGAAGAAGCTAAAAATAATGCTAATTCTATTGTTCATGAAGCATTACTTAAAGCTGAAAAAACAGAACATGAAAGAATGCTATTAGAAAAAAATATTAAAGTATATAAAGAAAAAGTTAAAAATATACTACTATCTCAGTTAAAACTAGCTGAAGATTTAGATAGTATAGATTTGTAGGAGGTATCATGAAGAAAAAATATATAATAACAGGATTACTAGTTTTCATATTTTCAGCTATAGTAATATATTTAGCACTTGATAATGGAAAGAAAACATATGCTACAAGTATTGAAGATTTCACGTTTACAATTGGTTATGATGCTTATGAAAATCCAGAATACGTTTTTATTCGTTGGGGAGAGGAATCTGCAGAAAATCAAACGTTTTGTAATCAGCTCTCTTCAAACGGTGAAAATTTTCCTTTCACATGGAATTCAGAAATTGACGAGTGTTACGTAGAATTGCAAGGAACGGAATACTCCAAATATTATCATTCAAGAAATAGCAATTATTGTCCTAATGAAGACTTCCAATATGATCAAGAAGAAGAAAAATGCTATTACACACCTAACACTTGTCCAGAAACAGTAACAGGTGTGTCTGTACAAGATGGTGCAATTCCCAAAATGTATATCGATGGTAATATTGATGCTAATTGCTGCTATAACATTTTGCACGCAGAACAATATGATCAATATAATAGTGACGAATATTCTAGGTGCGTAATTTATGCTGCCAACACTGTTAATAGTGATTATTATTTCGAAGTGCCATATGCCACATATTGTCCTAACGAAGAAGGATTTACATACAATAGTAGCACTCACAGATGCGTAAAAAATATTGAAAGCGATCCACCAGCTCCGGAAAATCCAATATTACATAAAGTAGTCTATAAATGCTCACAGGATGATATATCTTGTACTGATATGCCTGAACCCAATTTTGTAGAAAGTGAGACTTATACAACATTCTCAATTACTTCAAGTAAACCAAAGAGAAATGGATACACTTTCTTATATTGGAAAACATCATCAGGAAAATATCATTACTATAATAGTTGTCAAGGGGTAAGCGATACTAATTGCCACGACAAAATATCATTGAAACCTACAACAACACTAGTAACGTTGTATGCCGTATGGAAGAAAAATGAATCAAGTGGTAGTGGAGGAACTACAAGCAACACAAATCCTAAATTAAGTTATGCTTGTGGAACATATAATAATAAGGATATTGAATGTAATGATCTACCAGATTCACAATACACAAAGAAATCAAATGGTGGAACATTAAATATTAGTACAAAAAAGCCAATTGATACAAGTGGTAAATATGAATTTTCACATTGGACACATAATCCACCTAAAACATATAAATACCATCCTACTTGCAGCGGATTAAGTGGTTGTAAAACAGAAATAACCATAACAAAGAATAATACATTATATGCTAATTGGATCCCTAAATCAGGAACATCTGAACCAACTAATTCAATATATCTAAAATTTAATTGTGGTTCTTATCAAGAAGGAGATTCTGAATATGATGTTGATTGCGAAAACTTGCCAGAAGACACAAAAGCAATTAACGGAGTAGGATATATACCAAATAAAACACCAATAGATAAAAATGGTGAATTAGAATTCTTGTATTGGAAGAGTAACTACTCTGCACTTGAAGGTGTAACATTCTGTTATTCAGGGTGTGATAAAAATCAATTAAAAATGACTAATAACAATTATTTATATGCTGTATGGCAAGAAAAGAATGCTCAAAGTACAGGTAATTATAATATAGAATATCTATGTAGTAATAATGAAAAATGTAGTGAAATACCAAACACTACTGGAACAAAATCTACACTTACAATTACAAATAAAATTCCAACAAGAGAAGGATACATATTCTTATATTGGGAACCTCTATCAGAATATAATGATAGTAAATTATATTGTAATCCAAGTAATAGATTAGACTTTGATTGTTATCAAACAATGAGATTTACAGAAGAAGGAACTGTTAAAGTAAAAGCAGTATGGATGGAAGAAAATGAAGAATTGGATCCTGAAGATCCGCTAGAACCAGAGCCAATTAAATCATCACAGTCACCTGATAATGTAGATAATCCAGGTACTGGATTAAGTGCTACATATATAGCTATAATCTTAGGTTTGGCAATGCTAGGATATAGTTACTATTATTTTAGAAAAGCAAAAAATAATTAAGGATGGATTTGCCATCCTTTTTTAGTAGGGAGTATATATGAAAAAAATATTAAAATATTTAATTGCACCTTTAATTACAATATTAATAATATTAGCAATATATTATCTAAATGATCTATATCCATTTGAAATGAATTCAATTGTGCAAGTAGATGCAGATTATCAATTTATTCCTGTTTTATATAAGTTATATGATATTATACATGGTGACGTTAATCTATTTTATAGTGGCATTGGCTTAGGAAATAGTATATATACATCCTTAATTATTCAAGGGAGCATATTTAGTCCATTAACACTATTGCTATATTTTACTAAAAGAAGTAATATTGTTAATTATTTCAAAATTATAGAATTAGTAAAAATGTCTCTATTTAGTTTGACATCATATGCATAGTTTAAATATAAATATAAAACAAAAGAGTTTTATTTAATATTATTTTCCATAATATATACTTTTTCAGGATGGGTAATACTAAATTATTTTAATATAATGTGGTTAGATTGCGTTATATTATTTCCCCTTATAATTATGCTCTTAGATAAACTAATATACGAAGAAAAGTATTATGGTTATGTATTACTATTAGCATTATCCATAGCCATAAACTATTATATAAGTCTCTTTATATTAATGTTTATATTCATATATTCATTTTTAAATATCTTTGTTTATCTAGATAAAGATAAAAGAAAAAAAATAATATTATTATTAGGTATTTCTACATTTAATGCCATTTTAATATCGTCTTTTAGTTTAATACCATCACTATATCATACATTCACATCATCTAGATTATCTAATAGTGGTAATTATGAATTAATAAATCATACAATCAATAAAATACTTTATTTGATGGGACTGAGTTTACCATTAATTTTGTTTATTCTAATGAATTTCACATACAAAGAAGATAAAAAGAGTTTGTATGTTTATAGGATACTATTAATACTTTATAGTATAGGAATAATACTAGAACCAATTAATTTGGCTCTTCACTTTGGATCATACTGGTCATTTCCGTATCGATACTCTTTTATCACATGTTTTATATTAGTGAATACAGGACTATACTATTTGTCTAAAAAAGGAATTAAAGATGAAAATGTAAGAATAATTCCTATACTTCTTGTTATGACATTTTCTGTATTAGTATTACTATATAATTTTAAGAATTTACAAGTTATAAAAGATAGTCAAATAACTTTAGATTTTAATGAAATGAAAGTATTTAAAAAGATACTTTTAATGCTTATTACATTTATAATCATGAAAGTATTTACTTTAAAAATAAAAAACAGAAATATAACTAATATATTTTTAATAGCTACTACTTTAGTAGAAATATTTATAATAACTAGTTGGACAATGTATTATAGTAATGGATATTATCTATCTAAAGAAGCAAATGAAGTCAATAATAATTTGAATTTTGAAAATAACTATCTTTATAGATATAAGGTTGATTATCCATATTATTCTTTAGATTATGGCTTTGTTTTAAGAGTCAATACTCTCGATAATTGGTTACACATTTTACCAAATGGTATGACAGATACATATGAGTCTTTAGGATATCTTATTTCTGATACATCAATTAAATCAAAAGGTGGAACAATACTAACTGATAATTTATTAAATATGAATTATATAATATCAAAAGAAAAATTAGATGATAGGATGTATCAAAATATTGAAAAAGGATATAAGTATAAATTATATAAATATAAAGAAATAATGCCATTTGGTATTATATATAAAAGTAGTAATAAATTAAAAGAATATGATTATGGCTTTTATTTACATAATCAAATATATCAAAGCCTATTTGATAGAAAAGATGAATTAATAACTATTAAAACATTCTATAATGATTCAAATGATAAATGTTTTAATATTAATGAAACATTATCAGAAGAAGATTATGTATATTTAGATTTAACTTATAATGAAAGTGATATAGACTATATTTCTATTAATAATACATATCACTATAATATAGAACATTATATAAAATATCTAGGTATTTATGATAATGACATAGACATAAAAATATGTTCAAAAGAAGATAAAAATATTGATGGAATAGATTTAGGAACAATAAATGTTAATAAATATAAGGAATTAATTAATAGTATTAATCAAAATGTTACAGTTAATTATAATAATGGATATAAAATATATGCATATAGTGAAACAGATGATAATTCATTATTTTTACCAATCAATAATATTAAAGGATATAAAATAACATTAAATAATCAAAATATAAAAGCAGATAAATATTTAGATAATTTTATTTCTATAAAATTATCTAAAGGAGACAATAACATAATAATTAAATATCATGAACCATATTTACTCGTTAGTATAATATTAAGTATCATAAGTATATTGTTACTATTATTCTCTAAATATATAAATATTAATAATAAATATATATTAAATGTTGCATACTACTTATATATTATTTTAGGTCTTTCCATGTATTTATATTTTTATGTATATTCATTCATAAAATAATTATTGACAATTATCATAAATTTTAATAATATTTAATAGAAGAAAAAAGGAGGTGCTCCATGTTTGTAGATGAAGTAATAATGGATGTAGAAGCAGGTCGTGGTGGAGATGGATGCATGGCTTACAGAAGAGAAAAATTTGTTCCCATGGGTGGACCAAATGGAGGTTCTGGTGGAAGAGGAGCAAATATTATCTTTAAAACTGATACAGGATTAAAAACCTTAATTGATTTGAGATATATGAAAAAAATAAAAGGCGATCCTGGACAAAATGGTGAAGGAAAGAATCAAACAGGTAAAGATAGTATTGATAAAATAATTAAGGTACCAGTAGGAACAACGGTAAAAGATGCAGACACTGGATCTGTTATAGCAGACCTTACTAAAAATAATGAAGAAGTTATCATTGCATACGGTGGAAGAGGTGGAAGAGGTAACGTTAGTCTAGCTACTAAAAATAATCCTTGCCCATCATTTGCGGAACGTGGAGAACCAGGTGAGGAAAGAAAGATAAAAGTAGAGTTAAGAATGATGGCTGATGTTGGTTTAGTAGGATTACCATCAGTAGGAAAGAGTACTATTCTTTCAATGATTACAAATGCTAATCCTAAAATAGCAAGTTATCATTTTACAACATTATCTCCTAATCTAGGAGTAGTAAAAACTAAAGATAATACTTTTACAATGGCAGATTTACCAGGATTAATTGAAGGAGCTTCTTTAGGAGTAGGTTTAGGAATTAAATTTCTAAAACATATAGAAAGAACCAAAATAATAGCTCATGTCATAGATATGAGTGCCTCTGAAGGAAGAAACCCATATGATGATTATCTAACAATAAGGCATGAATTAG
Organism: uncultured Clostridium sp.; assembly: GCA_964652515.1. Lineage (GTDB taxonomy): Bacteria > Bacillota_I > Bacilli_A > RF39 > UBA660 > CAG-914. The sequence continues at coordinate 12,059 of CAZZAK010000025.1, forward strand.
AAACATTTAGTAAAAAATTATTAGATAAAAAAGAATTAATTATCGCTAATAAAATGGACCTACCTTCTTCAAAAGATAATTTAATAGAATTTAAGAGTCATTTTAAAGATACTGATATAATAGAAATATCAGCATTAAATAATACTAATCTAAATTCATTAGTAGATAAATTAAATGAACTAGTAAAAGAAACACCACAAGATATATTATATGAAGATGATATTCAAGAAAGTCATGTCTTATATAAATTTAAGAAAGAAAAACCATTTACAATAAT
>CAZZAK010000026.1:0-163 GCA_964652515.1 uncultured Clostridium sp.
TACTTCCTTTAAAAAGTTCTTTTTTATTTTTGTGAACTATTTGGGGTTCACTTCAAATAAGTTCTTTTTTTAATGTAATTCTCTACAAACACCACTAGCTGGTTTATAAAAACAATGACTTTTATATTTACCTGCATATGCTTGATTATACCATGTATTAGTA
>CAZZAK010000026.1:173-11949 GCA_964652515.1 uncultured Clostridium sp.
CTTCTTTTAAAAAGTACTTTTTTATTTTTGTGAACTATTTGGGCTTCACTTCAATATTGTACTTTTTTAATTATTCTTATATTCTATAACAAGTTCTTCCAAATCATGAATAATATTATCGCAATTATCAAAATTAGATAATCTTATACCAGAAGCATAAATATGTCCTCCACCACCATACTTAATAGCAACATCTTTAATTTCTGGGCCATTACTTCTAATATTAGCTCTAACTATATTAGTCTTCTTATCCTCTGAGAAAAATACCCAAACTAATATCTCGTTAACAAATTTCAAATCATTTATCATATTACCAGCAGCAGCTGGATCAACGCCATATTTTTTCATTATATCATCAGTCAATTTAATATAGGCAACATTATTCTCTGTAAGTATTAAATTATCATAAATATATCCTTGAAATCTAACTTCAGCAATAGGCCTAGAATATAACGGCTTATATAATTTAGTAAAATCAATTGGACACATTTTAAGTAATTTAGTAGTCAACTCAAAAGTTTCTAAATTAGTATAATCATGTAAAAATCTATCTGTATCAGAAATAATTCCTATATATAAATTACTAACTATTTTCTCATTAATCTTAAGCTTATTATCTAGTATAATTTTAAATATTAATTGACTTGCTGAAGAAGAATTTTCAGAGACATATTCTAAATTCCCAAAATGTTCTACAAAAGGATGATGATCTATCTTAATTACAAAACCATAATCATTAATATTAGCATCATCAATTCTTTTAATATCTGGAGTATCCACTACTATAAGAAGATATTTAGATAAATCAGTATTCTCAATATGATCCAACTTTCCCATAAATCTAAATCTAGAAGCAACAGATCCCACAGCATAAACATTTTTATCAGGATAATTATAAGATATCAATTCTTTTAAAGCAAATTGACTACCCAAAGCATCAGGATCTGCTCCAATATGCCTAGCTATAACAATATTATCATACTTTCTGATAATTCTATTTATCTCTTTTGTTATCTTATTTATTACTATCTTCTTCTATATTTTCTTGTTCCATTTTAATAGTATAAGCATCTCTAGCTATCATTAATTCTTCATTAGTAGGAATTATATAACATGGAATGGCTGAATCAGAAGTAGTTACTAATCTTTCTTCACCTCTAACCTCATTAGCTTCTTCATCTACTTTAACACCCAAAGCTGCTAAGCCATCCATTACTTCTCTTCTAGTATGAATAGAATTTTCTCCAATACCAGCAGTAAATACGATAGCATCACATCCACCCATTTCCACATAGAATTGTGCTATATAATTAATTACTCTTCTAACAAACATTTTTTGAGCAAGAGCACAACGCAAATTACCTTTCTTAATACCATCCTCTATATCTCTTGAATCACTACTAATACCACTAACACCAAGTAAACCACTTTGTTTATTTAAGATAGTATCAATTTCATCAGCACTCATATTAGCAACCCTCATCATATAAGTAACTATTGAAGGATCAATATCACCAGAACGAGTTCCCATCATAAGCCCACTATTAGGAGATAAACCAAGTGAAGTATTAATACATTTACCATCTTCTATAGCACAAATAGATGATCCACTTCCCAAATGACAAGTAATTAATTTAGTATTATATCTTCCCAATATTTCATTCATTCTAGAAGATACATACTTATGACTAGTTCCATGAAAACCATATTTTCTTACATTATATTCACTAACCCATTCATATGGAACTGGATATACATAATTCTCCTCAGCAATAGTCTGATGAAAAGCAGTATCAAATGAAGCAGTTTGTAAAGCATTAGGAGCAACCCTCTTAGCAGCCTTAATACCTGTAATAACAGCAGGATTATGAATAGGAGCTAAACTAGTAAAATCTTTGATTTTTTGAATGACATCATCATCTATTTCTACTGTCTTATTAAATGATGGTCCACCCTGAACCGCTCTATGACCAATAGCCTTAATATCATCTAAGCTCTCAACTATTTTATTTTCAATTAATTCACTCATTAAAATTTCAAAAGCTTTTTCATGATTCTTAAGTTCAACTTCATGTCTAATTTTTTCACCATTTAATTTAATAGTATAAAAACTATCATCTAAACCAATTTTTTCAAACACACCAGATATTAATAATTTTTCTTCTGGCATTTCAAATGCTTGGAACTTTAGTGAAGAAGAACCAGCATTTACTGATAATATAACCATTTTTAACACCTCTTTCATTAGTATTATATCTAAATATCTATTATTTTTCAAGAAAAAAATTACTAGGAATTCATAACATTTAAAATGCTAGGTAATACCTGTAATTTTCTTGATAGAATCTGTGGAAAGAAATAACATTCTGAAATATTATCTGAAAAAGCACTATCAAGTATATTTTTAGCACCATCACTATATATAACATATGTGCCATTTTTAATAATATCTGTTATAAACAAACAAACAAATACATAATCACCATCTTTTTTCACTTTATTTAACATATCTATATATTCAGATAATTCTTTTTTAATATTAGAAATATCAGTAGAATATATTTGCCCAAGACCAATCTTACCACTATTAGTAGAGTATTTCTTAAAGTCATTATATAATATTTCTTCCTTACTCTTATTTGCCAAATTAGAACCATAGTTAATCATATCAAAACCATATTTCTTATAATCAACTTTACATAACTTAGCCAAATGATTAACAGCATCTCTATCTATTTTTGTAGTAGTAGGACTATTTAATACTAAAGTATCAGAAAGTATTCCTGACAGCAAAACACCTGCCATTTTTTTAGAAATAGTTATATTGTTCTCTTTAAACATCATATAAACTATCGTACAAGTAGATCCCAACGGCATATTTCTAAAATTAATTGGATTATTAGTAATAATATTAGATATATTATGATGATCCACAACTTCTAAAATATTGGCTTCTTCTAACCCTATAGCACTCTGTTCATAAGAATTATGATCTACCAAAATAACATCTTTCTTTTTATTAAAATCAATATTAGCATATTTTATTAATCCAACACATTCATTATCTTTATTAACAACAGGATAATATGAATAACAATAATGATTATTGACTTTAACAAAATCATCAAAAGTCATACTATCTAAAATAGGCTCTACTTTATAATTATTAACAAGTAATTTAATACTATTACAAAATATAATACGATTAGCTATTTCCAATGAATCCAATGAGGATACTATAACATTAACCCTATTCTTAAACATACTAGAATCAACATTATAATTATTAGGAACAATAATCATTTTGACTTTATCTAATTGTTTAATATTATCAGTATTATTAACTATAACAATATCATTAGAATTATAATTACTATTACTATTAAATAATCTAACTCTACCAATAATATGATTATCTATCTTAATAATACTTTTTCCATCTAATACAGAAACAATATCTTTATATATAGCATCTATTACCATATTATTATCTGATATAATCCTTCTAGAAATACTAGTCATACTAATCATACCCAAAAGTTTTTTATTTTTATCAACAACAGGTACTTTGCTGACTTCTAAACTTCTCATCTTCAAAAAAGCATCATATATTGAAGAATTATCATTAATATAAAAATCATGATAATAATCCAAATCAGAAACCTTCATTTTTACATCATTTAAAAACATTGGTTCAGGTACATTAAAATAATCCAATACATACTGTGTCTCCAAACTAATTGAACTAAGTACACAAGGTCTAGTATTATACCCTAATTTGTTTTTTAGATAAGACAATCCTATTGCTGAACATACACTATCTGTATCTGGATTACGATGTCCAAAAATATAACATTCATTCATTTCTTCTCACCCTCTTTATTCTATAATAAATATATCCTATAAAAGAATATAAAATTATCACCATAATAGATATTAGTATATTATTACTTTTAACTGGAACTAAGAATTCTAACAATAATAACATAAATAATAAAAACATATTATCATATATAACTCTAAATATTTTTTCTAAATATTTATTATTTCTTAATCTATAAATATTTCTAATATATATATAATTAATAATAATAGATACTATAAACCCTAATATTGTACTAATAATTTCTCCAAAAATAAGATTATATCCCATTCTATAAAGAGAATCCACTAAAGGAATAACAAAGACAATTTTCACTATCAATCCACTATATAAACTAATATTCAATACCTTTCTATTCCTTATATAATCAAATAATTCATCATACATAATTAAAAACAATCCCAATACACTGGCCCATATCAAATAAACCATATAATTAGTATTTCCAAATAATATATTAAATATTGGATAAGAAAGTACTGAAAGCATTATAAATACTAAGAAAGATACTTTGAATAAATTATATATATATTTAGTTAAATATTTTTTATATTTTCCTAATCTATATTTTATAATATCAATAACAAGTAATACAATACTTAATGAATAAAAATACATAAAAGTAATATTTTCATGAATATAATTAACACTATAATTATATCTGGAATCTAATATTAAATATATTAAAATAATAGATATATAAAAATATACATTTCTAACTATTAAAGTATATATTTTACTGTCAACTCTAAATATATCTTTATTAATTTTAGTATAATTAATATTCTTATCATCCATCCTATTGTCTTTTACTCTGATATTTCTGGCTCTAAAATAGTATACTATTATCATAATAATAAAACTAATCATTTTAGATAAATATAATAAAGATATACTAATATAGTTAGGTAATTTAAATACTTTAAATGACAAATATGCTATTATAATAAATAATAATATATCCACAATATGATATATACTATATAACATATAAGATAATGTCTTATACTTAATTGATAAAAAATATTCATTAAACAAATAAGCTATTCTATCTATACTAACAGTCATAGACATAGTTAAAAACACAACAAAAGTATACTCAATATTAAAGATCAAATTGGTAATATTAGCTAATAAAATTGTAATTAAAGCTAATACTAAATTTATTATTACTATTTTTTTAATAGCACCCATAAATATTTTTTTCTTAACATAAACATAATATATATCTTTAATATAACTATATATACTAACATTATTAAATAATAAAGAATAAATATTATATAAACTCAAAGATAGTACATATAAATAAATAGAATCTGATTTAGTAATATAATAAAAAGGAATAATTTTTAAAAAATTTAATAGTTTAATAACTTTATTACTCATATTATCCCTCCTTACTATAAATAATTTTATCAAAAATTTTCTTATTTATCAACTTTATATCCTATCAAAAAACTAGTTAACTTTATTCTTGTTAATCCATAAGTAATTATTATAGAAACAATTATTGATATCATAAAGGATAAAATAACTTGTACAAGTGGATAAATATGACCATTTAATAAAACTATACAAATAAAGATTATTTGCATATGAAACAAATATATTCCATAACTATAATTTTCTAAAAACAGAAATAATTTATTATTTATAATTTTACTATTTTTCTTAGTAAGATAATCACATAGTACATATATTAATATAACTTCTATCATAGAAAATGAATGCATTAAAATATTTTCAATAAATGGATTACTATTTTTTAAAGCAGATAACATTATCGCTAAAATAGAACCTCCTAATAACAACCAATAAACCTTATTATAATTATATTTATATTTAGTAACATATAAATATCCACCTAGATAAAAAAATGGAATAAAACAAAATACATTATGAATCTGATAATAATAAATACCATTAAAAGTCAATATATAATATATAATTGAAGAAACAACTAGTATTATTAATAAATTCATTCTAGATACAGATATTTTCTTAAATATAAATTCAAATATTAAATATAAAATAAATAACATCATTAAAAACCATAATTGTTCATTAGCTATTCCTAATACAAATTCAACTAATTGACTGCATATATCATTTCCTTCAAGAAAATATTTAAAAGGAATAACCCACAATAATCCAACAAAAATATATGGTACTATTAGTCTATTAATTTTTTTAATAATATTCTGTTTATGTGAAATATTTTTTTTATCTTTATAGTAATAAAATAAATACCCAGATGCCATAGCAAAAGTGTGAATGTGAAACGTATTAAACCATAATGCAATAGCATATAAAAAACGTGATTTATATACTACTTTAATAACCGTAAACCATGTACCGCCAAAAAACAAAAGTGAATGATACAAAACTATTAATAACATCATAGTTACTTTTATAAAAGAAATATTATTTAATTTTTCTATTTTCATACTATACTCCTACTATAAAATTATATCATTAATATAAGAAAAAAAGAAGAATTATTCATTCTCCTTATGATGTTTGAATATAATATCTGTTTTTAATACAAATACAAATACCATAATAAATAATATAGCATATATAATAATACCTATTACTCTATCTTTCATAATATATACTATTGAAGCTATAGCAAATAATATATCAATTAAATAAATTACCAAAACAGTATTTCTATGACTTAAATTCAATTTAAGTAATTGATGATGCAAATGTTCCTTATCAGGAGAACCAATTGGCTTCTTATTAATAATTCTTCTAAGTATAGCAAACAATGTGTCCAAAATAGGAATAGCTAGTAATACTATAGGTCCCAATAAAGTAGTAACAGTTATACTCTTAAATCCAAGTAAAGCTATAACAGCAATCATATATCCCATAAACATACTACCAGAATCTCCAGCAAATATTTTAGCAGGATTAAAATTATGAAATAAAAATCCTAATACAGAGCCTAACATAATAAATGTCAATATTACTTCTAACCTTAAATTAAAATCCATATACATTGCAATTATACCTACAGTTAAGAAATATATTGAAGATAATCCAGAAGAAAGTCCATCCAATCCATCTATTAAATTAATGCAATTAATAACAGCTACAATAAAAAGAATTGTAATTGGATAACTAAATACGCCAAAATTTAAATATATACCAAATGCACTTAAACTACTAAATAGTATTTTTCCATAAAAAGCTACTACAGAAGCCGCAACGATTTGACATAAAAACTTATATTTAGCAGATATAGGCTTAATATCATCTATAATACCTGTTACTAATATAATAAATCCTCCTATTAATATAGAATTCATTCTAAGTGACATTTCACCAAATAAAACATATCCAAGTAAGAAACTAGCAAATATCCCCAATCCACCTAATCTAGGTATAGGCTTGTTATGAACTTTTCTAGCATCTGGAATATCCATAGCTCCAATATGATTAGCTATTTTTATAACAAATGGTATAAAAAATAAATTAAACAAAAAAGGTACTATAATCATTAATATTATTTCTCTATTATACATACTTCACGCCCCAAAATAATTATAATACTTTTTATATTTTTTATCAATCCCTAGGTTTAAATACAAGTGCTAATATAAATGCGGATACTACCGCTACACTAATACCTGCACTGGTCAAATCAAATATTCCCAAAGATAAACCAATAACTCCTAGTTTTGAAGCGCTAGACATAGCTCCATGTAAAAGCAAATGCCCAAAAGATGTAATCGGTATTAAAGCACCTGCTCCACAATATAAAACAAATTTATCATATATACCAGATATATCTAAAAGAGCCCCGACAGTAACAAATAAACTAGTCACATGTCCTGGTGTTAATTTAGTATTATCTAATATTATTTGACTTAACATACAAACAAATCCACAAAATAAGAAAGCATATAAATATATCATTATATTACCTCCAAACTAACAGCATGACTAATCGAAGGTATAGTCTCTTTTTGATAAAACATGGTCGGACTAAATATAGCACCAGTAGGTACATATAATACTCTCTTATATTTACCTTTTCTCATTTCTTTAATAATATATCCAAAAGTAACTAAAGCGCTACATGCAGGACCAGATCCCCCGGCAAATACAGCTTGTTCATCTAAATCATATAACATTGTTCCACAATCATGATAATTTGAGGATAAATCTATACCATCTTTTTTCATATATTCTATTAATATTTTTTCTCCATATTTACCTAAATCCCCAGTTAATATTAAATCATAATAATCTTCATGAATATTTAAATTATTTAAATGTCTTTTTATAGTATCAGCAGCAGAAATAGCCATAATAGCCCCCATATTATTAACATCATTTATCTTAGCATCCATTACTCTACCTATAGTACTAGAAGTAATTTTTATTTTACTTTTTTTACTAGTAACAATTGTACTAACTGCACCACTAGCAGTAAAAGTACTATATTCTGGTTTAGGTGTGCCATATTCAGTAGGATTCCTAAATTGACGCTCAGATACCATATTATGACTAGATGTTGATACTATTATATTTTTATAATTAGAATTTTTTATAAAATTAGAAGCTATTATTAATCCTTCTCCATAAGTAGCACAAGCATTAAATATACCAAGAAAAGGAATATTAAATTCCCTAATAGCATAATCAGAAGCAGCTATTTGATTTTGAAGATCCCCCGATATTATTAAATCAATATCATTTTCTTTATTCTTACTCTTAACTATTACTCCATTAATAGAATCATTTAACATTTTTATTTCCGCTTTTTCAAAACTTTTCTCATTATAGTATAAATTATCCATAAATACTTTATCAAAACTGTCTTTTAACGGTCCTTTTCCTTCATATGTAAGTCCTATAGTATAACTATCTTTTATATATACATTATCATATTTATTTGTCATCTTATACCCCCAATAACACCCTAATTAAACCAAATATATACACAGATACTATTCCATATAATATAACTGTTCCACCTAATTTAAAAATATTAGCTCCAATTCCCAAAACAAGTCCTTCATTTTTATAGTCCATAGCAGCAGATGTCATTGAATGAGCAAAACCTGTAATAGGAATAATTAATGCACTTTTTAATGTCATTACCCATTTATCAAACACACCAATGGCCGTTAAGAAAGAAGCTAATACTATTAAAGTTAAAGTCACTAATATTCCACTTTCTTTTCTAGGTAAATTAAACCATATAGCATAACCCTCCAATAAAAGCTCACTAAGTACACCAAATATTCCCCCACAAATAAAAGTAATTATAGCATTTTTAAATTTCTTGGGTTTAGGAGTTATTCTATCAACAATTTTCTTATATTCATTCATAATATCACCAATTATATTATCTTCTAAAATAAAATATCTATACTATTTATTTATTTTTAAAATAGCATAGATATTTATTAAAGTAAGCATAGCAACTAATAGATCAGTATAATTCCATAATATATTTGGTCTAATATATGCAGATAATATAATAATCAATATAACAACATATTTCAAATAATTATTATTTTTCAAATTAGTAACACCAAAAAAATAAGAAGATGTTATTGTACTAAATGCAAAAAGTATTGTAATAATTGATAAGAATATACTACCAAAATAACCAAAATGATATTTAAAAGCATAAAGTACTAACTCTATACCATTAATATTAGAAAAAAAATTAGTACTATAATCAGATAAAGATATAATTAAAAAGGTAACACTACATACTAAAAAGGATACTATATAAATACCCATTACTTCTAACATTGCCTGATTATCAGAAGTGTTTTCCGTAATAGATGCTGATATAGCACTAGTTCCTATGCCTGATTCTGTTATGAATATAGCCCTTTGCATTCCAATTAAAAATACAGATATTATACTTCTATAATTAAAAGCACTTATAATTATATTCTTAAAAAGAATACCCATACTATTAAAATTATTAATTACTATATATACCCCCAATAACAGATAGAATATAAGCATAATAGGTACTAATAAGCCATTTATTTTACTTATATTTTTAATTCCCTTAGATATAGATAGAAAAATAACAATGCATAATAATACTAGTATTAATTCTCTATTAATATGAAAATAAGTAACAGTTCTAATAATTGTATTAGATTGAATAGATAAAAATAATATACTATAACTAATAATAATCAAAATACTATATAAATTGCTTAATTTATTATTATGTAGACATCTACTTATATATTTACTAGGCCCACCACGATAAATAACACCTAATTTAACTTCCAAATAAGTATTAATAACTACAACTAATGATATAATCCATATCCAAAAAATAGTACCTATCCCTCCATAATAAATAGCTAAAGCTACTCCAGATAAAGAACCCACTCCTATTTTAGCAGCTAAAGATAATGATAAACTAGATAATGGTGAAATATTATTCTTGCTTTTAGACACCATTGCCTTGATTATTTTTTTAATATTTAACTGAACAAACTTATATCTAATTGAATATTTAATACCAGAATATATTAATAATACACTAATCATATACCATATAATAGATAACAGCATTTTAAAATAATTAATATTTACTATATTTAATATAATACTTAATAATAATAAAAATATAACTAAATTAAATATTTTATTTTTCATACTTAAATATATAAATATTTAAGTAATTTATACTAAATACTAGGTAATAGTAGTGATTTTTTTATTATTTAAACATATGCTATATTGAAAATAAATAAAGGGGTGGATTATATGTGTAATAATAACGAAAACAACAATTGCGAAAATTGCATAGCAGACATATTAAAAGTAATCTTACTATTACAACAAAGTGTTTGTCAAAATGATACTTGCTTACAAACATGTGATAGAGGTTTCTTAGGACAAAATTGCACTACATTCTGTAACACAAGACCAATTGTCTTATATACATGTAGCGGAGGAAATATTCCAATTTCCTTACCAATAAGCAAAGATCCTACAGTTACAGAAACATCTAATGTATTCAGATTAGAAAAATTAGATGACACTTGTGCAACATGTCGTGTACTAGCACCAAATACAGATACAACAAGTGGATTTCCTTATATAAGTACTAATTCATTTTTTACAATTAACTTAAACTGCGTATGCATACTAAGATGTTTAGATGATACTTATGTAGATATACAATAAGAAAACAGTCACAATATTGACTGTTTTTTCATTGTATGGTATTATTTTATCGGTGATATTTATGTTTAAAAGGCATATGCGTGATTACACTCATGATGAGTTTGTGGAAATAGTAAAAAACTCAGATGAGAATGGTATTTTAGAACTTAGTAATGAGCATGGAGGTTATCCTGTATTTTTTAGAATGAGCCTTGATCCTAGAATAGCTCATATTCCATTTATGCAAACTGGTGCAGCACTTATTGTTAGAAATGAAAATGGCGAAATATTATTACAAAAAAGAAGCGATAATAAAAAATGGGGACTACCTGGTGGATGTAAAGATCTAGGAGAAAGATTAGAAGATACTGCTGTTAGAGAATTATTTGAAGAAACAGGTATAAAACTAGAGGTAGAAGATTTAATTCTTATCGCTGCCTTATCTGGTGAGAGAAGAAGAAAAACTTATCCTAATGGTGATATAGTAGATAATGTTAGTATAATATATTTAGTAGATGTATCTTCAGAAGAGATAGATATTAAAATGAATGATGAATCAATTGAATTACGTTTCTTTAGTATTGATAATTTACCTCCTACAGAGTTTATACATGATGATGATGAAATAGATGCATATATTGAATACCTTAATAGAAAAACTAGAACATTAAATAAACAGTCATTAATTTGACTGTTTATTTTTTTGATAATTATCTAAAAATT
>CAZZAK010000027.1:0-11887 GCA_964652515.1 uncultured Clostridium sp.
TATTATGATGAACTAAAAAATATAAATAATGCTTTTTTTCACAATTACTATTGTCATATTAATAATACTTATAAAACTATAAGAGAATATAGAAATAAGGTTGAAGTTGAAACTTTTGATAAAGAAACTGATGCAATATATTGGTGTTCAGATTTTAATGTTACAAAAGAACAAGTATTAAGTAATGAAATAAGACCTTTTAATCTAAATGAAAAGGTTTATAACTATGATTTATGAAAGGAGGATATTCACAATGATTACCAACAATGATGTTTATCAAACATTAAAGAAAATGACATTAGAAGAATTTGCAAAAATATTAAGTAGTTATAGTGAAATGAGAAATGAAAATGAAAAAGTTATAGAAAAATATCAAGAACAAAACAAAAAGATTCTTTATACAATAGATGAACTCATTGAACAATATCCCTTTTTTACTAGGTATAACATTAATAAGGCAATTCAAAAAGATGGATTGCCTTATTTTACGATTGGGAATAAGAGAATGTTTAATAAAGAAGAAGTAGAAAAGTGGCTTGATAAAGAATCTAAATTAAAAAAAGAAAAAACTAAATATGAAATTTAATGGAGGGAGTAATTATGCAAGAAAAGGTAGAAAAGTATATATATTATGTTAGTGATAATAAATATAGAGTAAAATTCTTGAAGGTTGATAAAAAAAATAACACAAGAATTAATTTTGATCAATATGTTTATGGAACTTTGGATGAGGCGAGAAATTTAAGAAATGAAAAGTTAAAAGAAAATGGTTTAACTTTGGAAAAAGATAATAAAGATAAAATAGATATATTTGCTATTAATAATAATGAAGATAAGAAAGAGATAAAACCTAAAAAAACACGAAAAAGTCCAGAAGGAAAAGATAAAACTAAAGTTGATAAATATATATATGAAATAGAAAAAGGTAAAAAATATAGAATATTTATTAGAAAAGGTGGATCTAATGGTCAAAAAGGAGATTATTTTTCTTCAGTATTTGAAGGTACATTAGCCCAAGCAAAAAAAGAAAGAGATATACAACTTGCTAATTTAAAACTTAAAAATGGAAAAAGCGATAAAGGAAATATTAAGTTTATTGACTTTGTAAGAATATATTATAAAGAATATGCAGAAGTAGAATTGAGTCCAACTACTATAACTAGTGGAAAACAAGAATTAAGAAACTATGTTCTACCCGAAATTGCTAATATGCCATTAAATAAAATAGATGCACTCGTAATTCAAAGAATAATAAATAATTTAAAGGACAGAGATAAGGAAAGACTTGATAAAAATGGTAATGTACAAAAATTATCTATTACAAGTGTAAATAATGTTTATAGATTATTAAGAAAAATATTAAATAAAGCTATTGCTTGGGATTATATAGAAACAAATCCTGTAAAGAAAGTAAAAGCACCAGGAGTATCTAAAAAAGAAAAACAATCATATAATAGAGAGGAATTATTACAAATACTAGATATTTTAAAAACAGAAGATGTTTTAACGGAAGCATTATTCACTATTGCTATATGTACAGGTTTAAGACGAGGAGAACTAGTTGGTTTACATATAGATGATATTGATTTTAGTAATAATATGATTTCAATAAAAAGAGCAGCAATTTGGGATAGTAAAAACAAAAAAACTTTAGAAAAAGCAACTAAAACCAAAGGTAGTGTTAGAGAAGTCCCTATGCCATTATTTTGCACTGAAGCAATAAAAGAATATTTAAAATTGAGAGATAGAATTATTCAAAGATTAAAGAAAAAAGATAAAAGCTATATACCACCTAAAAATTTGTTTTTGAGTAAATATGGTGGAATAATGTTTCCAGATACTCCATCAAGCAAATGGTTAGATTTTAGAAATAGACATTCAGAAATAAGAAATGTTTCTTTACATGGATTAAGACATAGTTACTGCACAATGCAAATGAATGATAATCCTAATTTATCTCCTGCTGATGTTAAAAAATTAATGGGACATTCACAATTAACAACAACATTTATTTATACACATTCAAACGAAGATAAAACACAAGAAGCAATATCAGTATTTGATAAATATTATAGTGTTAATGATGAAATAAAAATTAATTTTAATCAAATGTTATCATTATATACAAGAGTCAATTTTGCATCACAAAGAGAATTGGATGAGTTATTGAAATTTGCAGTAGATTTAAGAATAGATGAAAATGAAAAATATAATATGATAAAACAATATATTGATAATAGGTATCCTATATTTAAGAAAATAGATATAACAGGAATAAATTTTAATAATGTATGGGATGTTTTAGATTTATATAAACAAAAATATGGAGATGAATTTATTTTATCTCCACTTGGATAATTAAATAGACAAAAATGATATTTTATATTATAATTAAATATGTGAATTGGTGTTCCAAATGCTAGGATAGGATTTTTAAATAGTATGTCGCGAATATGTCGCGAACTTTAACAAATACTATTTAAAATAATAAAAAAAATCATTTTGATTTTAAAAAATATATTTGAAAATTCGTTTGGATTTCGCAATAATCACAAGGGTTTTGAAAAAAACAAACGATATTTGAAAATTAAACTGATTTTCTCCTAAGCAATAGGTCGTTGGTTCGATTCCAATCGGGGACGCCATTTAATAAATAAACTGATTTATATCAGTTTTTTTCATATTTGACAATTATTTAAATATATTTTAAAATGTAATTAAGAAAGGAGCATATATGAAAAAATATATTGCTGAGTTTATTGGAACTCTAACACTAGTCCTATTTGGAACTGGTATTGCTGTAGTTTCTGGAGGAAATCTAGTAGCTACATCACTTGCATTTGGACTTGCTATAGTTGCATCTGCATACGTAATTGGAGGTATTTCTGGGTGTCATGTTAATCCAGCTGTATCACTTGCTATGTTAATTACAAAAAAATTAAATAGAAAGGAATTTATATGCTATGTAATAGCTCAAGTATTAGGAGCCCTAGCTGGTACATTATTACTATATGTTATCCTTAAAAATACTTCAATTGGAGTTACATCTTTAGGAGCTAATGGATATGGAAAATTAAGTGCTTCTAATATCACTTTACTAGGAGCTATAATTACTGAAATAGTATTAACATTTATCTTTATCTATACTATTTTAGGAGTTACTAATGACAAAGAAAAATCTAATATAGCAGGTATTGTTATTGGATTAACACTAGCATTTGTTCATTTACTTGGTATTGGACTTACTGGTACATCAGTAAACCCAGCTAGAAGTCTAGCCCCAGCCATATTTTTAGGAGGAACTGCTTTAAAACAAGTATGGGTATTTATAGTAGCACCATTAGTAGGTTCAGTATTAGCTAGTATTACATATAAAAAATTAAATAAATAAAAAAGACCATTTGGTCTTTTTTATTCTACGGTAACTGATTTAGCTAAATTCCTAGGTTTATCTATATCATAACCTTTTAGTTTAGCAACTTCATAAGATATTAATTGAAGAGGTATAACAGCAAGTAAAGGCATTAATATCGGATGTGTACTAGGTAATTTAATGATATCTTTATAACATTCTTTTTCTATATCATATTCTTCTTTTGCAATAATAATAGAGTAGGCTCCTCTTGCGTTAACTTCTTTAATATTACTAATACTCTTATCTAAAATATCATCTTTTGTAATAATACTAATAACAGGAATACCATCGGTAATTAACGATATAGTACCATGCTTTAGTTCACCACTAGGATAAGCCACAGATTCAATATAAGATATTTCTTTTAATTTAAGAGATCCTTCCAAAGAAAGAGCATAATCTACATTTCTACCTAAATAGAATATCGTATCTTTATCACATAACTTTTTAGCTAAAGTAGAGTAGTCATAATTAATTAATTTCTCCATTAAACTTGGTAATTCTTGATAATATTTAATCATCTTAGAATAATCCAAATCAGATGCCTTCATGGCCATTAATCCTAAGTAATATACTTGCATAAGATATGCTTTAGTAGTAGCTACAGCTATTTCTCTACCAGCATGAGTATAAACGACAATATCAGCTTCTCTTGCAATAGAACTATTCATAACATTAACTATAGCCAACGTTTTAACACCATTATCATGAGCAAGTCTAAGTGATGCTAATGTATCAGCAGTTTCTCCTGATTGACTAATTAATATTACTAGGGCATCTTTCTTATTAATTAATTTACGATATCTAAATTCAGAAGCCGTATAACATGATATTTCTAAATCAGAATATTCATTAAATAAATAACTACCTACAAGTCCTGCATGATAAGCACTACCACAAGCTACTATTGTAATATATTTATATTTTCTGATATCAGGAATATCATCTAAATTAGATAATATATTATTTCTAATCAAGTCAGCCTCTTCATTAATTTCTTTTAACATATAATGAGGATATATACCCTTAGATACTTCTCCTTCTTCATTACTTAAAGTATTAATTTTCTTTTCTACTTCCTTTAATTTATTATATATTTTATAATCATTTCCATGTAATACAGTAATATCAAAATTATCAAGCAATATATATTTGTCAGTATACTTATTAAATGCTAATATATCAGATCCAATGAAGTTGCCATCATTAGAGATACCTATTATTAAAGGACTATCCTTTCTAACAGCATACAAGGTTTCTTGTTCATCTGAATTAAGTATACCTAAGGCATAACTACCTTTTAACTTTTTAGTAGCCTTATCAATAGTTTTTAAAGTATCCTTTTCTTTTTTATAAATTGAATCAAGTAGAGCTGCTATAACCTCACTATCACTTTGACCATAAAACTCATATCCAGATTTAATTAAATCATTCTTAAGTTCCATATAATTTTCAATAATACCATTATGTACTATCGTAAATACTCCATGAGTATGAGGATGACAATTATCTAAATTAACACCACCATGAGTTGCCCATCTAGTATGGCCAATACCAATATTAGTGTCTACATCCTTATTAATCTTTTTTTCTAAATTAGAAATATGACCAATAGATTTGATAGTATTTATTTCATTATCAATAAAATAACTAACACCAGCTGAATCATATCCTCTATATTCCAAAGCCCTAAGTCCATTTATTAAAATGGGAATAGCTTTTTTCTTGCCAACATAACCAACGATGCCGCACACTATAATCACTTCCTTTATTATATTATAGTTATACAAGTTCATATTTGTAAATAATTTTTATATATATTTGACACTTTCCTAACACTTTCATAGACAATTATATCTAATTTTAGTATAATTAAATAGGTGATAGTATGAAAGAAGATTATAAAATACCCAATCATGTAGCTATTATCATGGATGGTAATGGTAGATGGGCAAAAGAAAGAGGATTAAGTAGAAGCATGGGACACCAAGAAGGTTATAAAACACTTAAAAGAATAGCTAAATATATTCTAAATAAAGGAGTAAAAATTCTTACTGTTTATGCATTTTCTACTGAAAACTTTAAAAGAAGTAAAGAAGAAGTAGATTTCTTGATGAATCTATTTATAAAAGGATTTAAAAAAGATAGTAAATACTTTAATAAAGAAAATATTAAAGTAATATTCTCAGGAAGAAAAGAGCCATTAAGAAATGATGTCTTAGAGGCCATGCACTCTTTAGAAGAGCAAACTAAAAATAATACCAATGGAATATTAAATATCTGCCTTAATTATGGGGGTAGAGCAGAAATAGTAGATGCTGTTAACAAAATAATTAAAGATGGTATCAAAGATATTACCGAAGAGAACTTTAATAATTATCTATATCATAATCTACCTGATGTAGATTTACTTATTAGAACTAGTGGTGAACTAAGAATAAGTAATTTCTTACTATGGCAAATATCATATGCAGAAATGAGCTTTCCAAAATGCTATTTTCCTGATTTTAAAGAAAAAGAATTTGATAAATGCTTAATAGAATATAATAATAGAGACAGAAGGTTTGGTAATGCAAAATGAAAAATATAGAAATTAAAAAAGATATATTAACTGCTAAAACAAAGAAAGAACTAATTTTCGTTCATATATCTGATATTCACTTTAATCTAGATACAAAAGAGAAGAAACTAAATACAATTATAGAAACAATATCCAATATAAAACCTAATTATATCTTTATAACTGGGGATATCGTAGATAATAAATATATTATAAATAACAAGATAAAAATAAAAGAATTGGTTACTTTCTTATCTAATTTAAGCAAAATAGCACCATTAATTATGTCATTAGGTAATCATGATATAATGAGTAATAGTGATTTAACATTCTTTAATAAATTAAATGATATTAAAAATATTTATGTATTAAACAATACTAAATACGAAGATGATAATATCTATGTAACAGGTCATACATTAGAACATAGTTACTACTATAACATAACAGGATATGAAAGTTTAGAACTATTACTTAAACATTTTGATAATAATAAAAATATAATAAATAAATTACCTAAAAATAAGTATAAAATAGCTCTTATACATTCACCTATATTATTAAATAAAGATGAAGTAATAGATAAATTAAAAGAATACGATTTAATACTATCTGGTCATATGCATAATGGAATGATACCAAGAATAACAGATAGATTAATTAGAAATAATTATGGTATTATTTCACCAGGTAAACACTTAAATATAAATCCAGCAAGAGGTCATATTAAAACTAAATATTATGATTTAATAATAAGTGGAGGAGTAACTAAACTATCTTTTCACTCATCAAAACTATTATCAAAATTAAATTTTATATACCCAATAAGTATAAATGAAATAAAAATAAAAGGAGAGAAAAATAATGAGTAAAATTAGAAACATTTATGCAAGAGAAATATTGGATTCAAGAGGAAATCCAACCGTAGAAGTAGAATTGACACTAGAGTGTGGAATTAAGGCTATGGCATCAGTTCCAAGCGGAGCATCTACTGGAAGTCATGAAGCCTTAGAACTAAGAGATGGTGACAAATCAAGATACAATGGTAAAGGAGTATTAAAAGCCGTATCTAATGTAAATAATATTATTAAACCTAAATTATTAGGAGTAGACTGTCTAGATCAAAAGAAAGTAGATAGTATTATGTTAAATTTAGATGGAACTGAATTTAAAACAAATTTAGGAGCTAATGCTATTTTAGGAGTATCACTAGCCAACTTAAAAGCAGCTGCCATGTATGAGAAAAAAGAATTATATGAGTATCTAGGAGACGGTAAATCATTACCAAGATGTATGGTTAACATCTTAAATGGAGGAGCCCATGCCGAAAATAAATTAGACTTTCAAGAATTTATGATAGTACCATCACATAATGATTACCAAGAAAACTTAAGAATCGCCGTTGAAGTATTTCATTCACTAAAGAAAATATTAAAAGACAAAAATTTAAGTTGTGGAGTAGGAGATGAAGGAGGATTTGCTCCTAATATAAATAGTGCCAATGAAGCATTAGATCTAATAATAGCTGCTATTAAAAACGCTAATTATGTACCAGGGACTGACGTTAATATAGCACTTGATGTTGCTGCATCAGAATTTTATAAAGATGGTTATTACATTCTAGAAGGAAATAAATATACAAGTCTAGATATGATTAACTACTATAAAGAATTAACTAGTACTTATCCAATTATATATATTGAAGATGGTTTAGCTGAAGATGACTATGAAGGATGGACTAAATTAACTAAGGAATTAGGAAATACTATTCAATTAGTCGGAGATGACTTATTCGTAACTAATAAAAAGTTATTACAAAAAGGAATAGATCTTCATATGGCTAATGCTATTCTATTAAAAGTTAATCAAATAGGAACTGTGTCTGAAACATTAGAAACAATAGAGTTAGCTAGAAAAAATGGTTATAAAACTATTATCTCTCACAGAAGTGGAGAAACAGAAGATAATTATATAGCAGACTTTGCTGTAGGACTAAATTTAGGACAAATTAAGACAGGTTCTATGTCACGTAGTGAAAGAATGAGTAAATATAATAGATTAACAAGAATCTATGAAGAAGTTTCGACAAAATAAATATCATATATTAAATATAATTAATACATGAAAATAAAAATATTTGATGAATCACACGAAAAAGATTTAGAAGACGATATCAAAAAATTTATTGAAGAATCTAAACCAGATATCATAGATATTAAATATGCTGTATCTAATGCTATGACATCAGAAGATCAAGTATATTGTTTTTCAGCATTAATTATGTATAAGTAGTGTAGGGGGAGTAGTATGAAACCGGTTGTAATAGAATTAGTAGAAACACATATAGATACAGAAAACAATGGTTATTATGTTGATTGGATGGGTTATCCAATCAGTGATGAAAATCCATTGACGTTTCACCACATTGTAAAAAAGGCTGATGGTGGAGAAATGATTAAAGAAAATGGAGCGCTTTTAACAATGGAAGCTCATGAAGAGTTAAATGTTATAGAACAAAAATATCCAAATATATATAAAGAATTAAATCAATTGTTTATAAAATTAAATCAATCAGGAAAACCACCTGATGATGAATATTGGCATAAGTTAAGATGTATACTATCTAAAATGAATACACTACCTGCTCCGATAAAAGTATATAGAAGAATTATATAAATAAAAGAAGGACTAAAAGTCCTTTTTATTGACATAAACTAACATATATAATATAATAAAAAGCCAAGAAAGAGGAAAAAATATGGCCAGTAAAGAACAAAAAATTCAAGAACTAATAGCTAAATTATATAATGCCATACAAGATAAAGCCAAAGAAGTATATGATATAGAAGATGAACTAGATAAAACTTATCATGAATATAGTAATAAAACAGGTTCAAAATTTATTAAAAATCAAAACGTTTGCGCAATAATATGTAATAGTAATAGCATAACATTTTATAAAGAAGAAGATGACAAACAAATATATAGTATATATATCTACAAAAGAAATAACAAATATACAGGATGGATGGATATAAATGGTGAATATAAGGACTTTAATAATTATAGTGATTATAACTTTATAAAAGATACAGTAGATATAATAATGACAATATTAAATAGTCAAGATTTTAAAATAGATAATAAAAGAATAAGAGAAGTATTAAAAGAAGAAGGTCTAGTACCATCTACTGAATTAAAAATTGAAGAAAAACTTCAAATATATATATTATCTTTATTTGGATATGAATATATATTATCTTTATTTGAATATGAAATAAAGAATAATGAATTATTAGATGATACTGGTACAAGAATATATCATTATGGTATTAACAAAGCAAAAAGAACAAAAGATCCATCAAAAGAAGAATATACAATAGAATCAGACATACTAAAAGCTACTTATACAATAGATTATCGTCAAAACAAAATGACACTTGCAATTAATTCCAATAATAAATCTGTAACAATGGAAAAGGGAATAATTTCAAATCTAAAAGGAATAGCAGTCAAATTATATAAAATACCATCTAATAATGAAGTATTATTTACTATAAAGAATGATAGCATTGAAATAAGTAGTACTACAACAGATGGAGTAATTAGAAGTGTTACTATCTCTAAAAATTCATTATCACTAAGTAATTCTAGTAAAAACCATACCGATAGTTTAAATATCAAATTAGATGAATATGGATATAAATTGACCATTCCTAATAAAAACATAAATAGATCTTATACAAAAGATATTAACTTAATTAGAGAATTACTATTACATCCTGAAATAAAAAACTATATCATATCTATTTTAAATATATTAAATAAAGAATTAAAACCATTTTATGCAACAGATGGAATATTAGAAATAATATATAAAACATTTCCAGGATTTGAATCATTAATAAATGAAGAATATACTGAAAACCAAACTATTAATAGTATTATTGAATTAACATTTGAAGATGAATCTTATGATTATACTAAAATAAAGAAAAGAGTAGATGATATAATATCAAGAAATATATCAAATACATCAAAAGAGCAAATTCTAAATGCAATAATTAAAGAAGTCAGAAATGGTAATCTAGCAGATATTATAAAAGAAGAATTAATTAAATATATTGAAAAAAGAAAAAAAGAATTAAAAATAAATTCAGCAAGAAAAAAAGTAAAAATAATAGATAAAAAAAAGAAACATAACTAAAAAAGGACATTAAGTCCTTTTTTTTGTCCTTCCTAATCGTTTAAAATCAGGTACATGTTTTTCGGGTTTAGCAGCCATTAATGGTTTAATTATTTTATTTATGATCGTAATATCACCTGGTTTATTAATATCATAATAACCACGCATATAATCTAAATACATAAGTGTTTCATCATCTGGTTTTTCATCAACAACTTCGAAATAATCATTCATTCTCTCACTATAAATTGGAGTGCATATATCTAATGTCCTCAAATCAATACCATATGTTATTAAATCATAATTTCTAGTGACACCAATATCATCCACTTCAGGAGCAATTAACTCAGTAACATGAACATATTCAGGATGAAGAGAAATATCATCTTTATGTATTTTTCTAACATTTCTACTTTTATTATTGTTAAAAAGGTTAACAATACGATAACCAGGATTCTTATTAAATCCAGTTGATTCCTCATCTTTAGTAATAATTGATCCACTTCCTAAATATATATCTTCGTAACGAATACTATGTAAAACTTTAGGATCAAGTGCTCCCATAAACAAATCAGAATAATAAAGTTGTAAATAATACTTTTTCTTTTCTACATCATAAGATGAAACAAACCAAAATGGTTCTATATTATCCTTATGAAAAATTATAAAACCAGTAGTATGAGCATCAAATATTTCTAATACTGATTCGTTTACATCTAATACTACTATATTTTTTTTACCATTTTTAGAATATAAAGTAATGTTATATAATTCATCATCATATTCTACATAAACATCAGTATTGCATAAATTATAATCACTTGTATTTAATCTTTTCTTAACTATTGCCATAACCAATCCTCCCTTAAAATATATTATAGCATAAATTATTTTAATTTATCTAATTTATCCATTATTTCTTTCAAAATAATCTCATTTTTATTATTCTTAGGAAAATAATACTTATTATCTTTAATCTTATCAGGTAAATATTGCTGATATACATAACTATTTTTATAATTATGTGGATATTTATAATCAGGTGAACTAGTTTTAATATGATTTGGTGTTTCATAACTAGCACCATTTTCTATATCAGATAGTGCTTTATCTATAGCCATAATACTAGAATTACTCTTAGGAGACAAAGCCATTTCTATAACTACTTCCGATAAAGGAATTCTAGCTTCGGGTATACCTAATCCTAAAGCTGCATCAATGGCAGCCATTACTCTAGGTCCTAGACTAGGATTAGCAAGTCCAATATCTTCATATACTATAACAGATAACCTCCGACAAATAGCATCTAAATCTCCTCCGGCTAGTAATCTTGCTAGATAATAAACTGAAGCATGGACATCACTTCCACGAATACTTTTTTGTAATGCACTAAGTAAATCATAATAAGCGTCAGCATCTTTATCATGATATATATTAGGTCTACTACTAATATTAGAAATAGTATCAGTGGTTATCTTGTGATCTATTGTATTATAATAAGCCATCTCAAGTAAATTATAAGCATATCTTAAATCACTACCAGATAGTCCCACTATATAATTAATAGCATCTTTATCTATCTTAATATCAGGTAAATATTCTGATTTACATGCCCTTTTAATGGCAGTCTTTATATCATCACTAGATAGTTCATTTAATTTAAATATCTGACAACGACTTCTAATAGCAGGATTAATACTATGGTAAGGATTAGAAGTAGTCATAC
>CAZZAK010000028.1:0-11448 GCA_964652515.1 uncultured Clostridium sp.
GGGCACATGCTTCATCAATTAAATCAATAGCTTTATCTGGTAAGAATCTACTTGTTATATATCTATCAGATAGAGTAGCAGCTGCAATTAAGGCTTTATCTTTAATATTTACGCCGTGATATACTTCAAAACGTGATTTTAATCCTCTTAATATAGTAATAGTATCTATTACTGATGGTTCGTTGACAATAACTTTTTGGAATCTTCTTTCCAAAGCTCCATCTTTTTCGATATATTTACGATATTCATTTAGGGTTGTGGCACCGATACAGTGTATTTCACCACGTGCTAACATTGGCTTTAACATATTACCAGCATCCATAGCACCTTCCATGCCTCCGGCTCCTACTATCATATGAATTTCATCTATAAACATAATGATTTTTCCATTAGATTCTTTTATTTCTTTTAAAACTGCTTTTAATCTTTCTTCAAATTCACCACGATATTTAGCTCCGGCTACTAAGGCACTAATATCTAATTCCCATATGATTTTATCTTTTAGGCTGTTTGGTACATCTCCTTTGTTAATACGAATAGCTAATCCTTCAACAATGGCTGTTTTACCAACACCTGGTACACCTATTAAGACGGGATTGTTTTTAGTTTTTCTAGATAATATTCTAGTAATATTTCTTATTTCTTCATCTCTACCTATTACGGGGTCTATTTTACCATCACTTACTAATTTGGTAATATCACGACCATATTTTTCTAAGACATTTTTTAGCCCTTCTTGATAATCTTCTGGCATTATAATCAACTCCTTTTCTTTGCATAATAACTATATCACTATAATTAGCAATTGTCAAGTGAGATTGCTAATTATAGTTTATGCTTTATTATTTTTAAATATTATTATATAATTAAAGAGAGGTATGATATGAAAGTAAATGTTTATGATTTTGATGATACAATATATAAGGGAGATTCTGGAGTAGAATTTTATTTATATATGTTAAGGAAAAGATTTTTTATTGTATTTATATCTTTATTAAAATCTATACCAGTAAGTATCTTATACTTATTTAAAAAGCGAAGTACCAGGGATATTAAAGATAAATTATTTAGTTTTATTAAGTATGTTCCTAATTTAGATGATTATGTTAAATCTTTTTGGGATAAGAAAGAATGTAAGATAAAGAAATGGTATTTGGATCAGAAAAGAGATAGTGATGTAATAATAACTGCTAATTATGATTTTTTAATTAAAGAAATTTGTAATAGACTTAATATTAAGAATTTAATAGCTACGGAATATGATTTTAAGACTTATAAGATTCGTGGTATTCATTCTAGAGGAGATGGTAAGTTACAATTATTTAATAAGATATATCCAGAATATAAGATAGATAAAACTTATTCTGATTCAAAAAAAGATATTCCATTACTTAGAGCTGGTCATCCAGGATATGTTGTTAAGGACTCAGAAATTATTGAATATAAAGAAGGTTATTTTAAGTGAAAATAATTAAATATGAAGCTTTAAAAGATGGTACATATAAGGTTATATTAAGTGACGGTAATATTTTAAAATTATATGAAGATGTTATTGTTAAGAATAACTTATTATATAAAAGTGAAATAGATGATAAATTATTAAAGAAGATTAATTCTGATAATGATTATTCTAGTATGTATTATAATGGTGTTAAATATTTATCTAATAGATTAAGAAGTGAAAAGGAAGTTAGAGAATATTTATTAAAGAAGTATCCTTATAGTAATAATATTGATGCAATAATAGATAAACTTAAAGATAATAAAATGATTAATGATTACGAGTATGCTAAAGCTTATACTCATGATAAATTATTATTTACTTCATTGGGTCCTTATAGAATTAAGGATGAATTATATAGAAATGGTATTGATAAAGATATTATTTTTGAAGTAATAGATAATATAAATTATGATACTATTTATGAAAAAGCTTTAAAACAAATTAATAAATTAATTAATAGTTCTAGAAAGAAAGATAATTTAAGAAATAAAATATATTCTAATATGATTAATCGAGGATTTGATGCTAGTATGATTATTGATATCCTTAATGAATTAATGGTATAAAATATATAGTTTGGTAAATACTACTAATGGTGATAATATGAAAAAGATATTAATTCTATTAGTAGTATTTTTATTAAGTGGTTGTGTTATGGGAAACAGTCCTACTTCTTTGGTAGAAAATCTATTTAATAAATATCAAATGTTAGATGATGATATAGAAGATGATATAAATAGAATGCTAGATGGGCAAAGTCTATCTAGTGATCAGATTATTCGTTATCGTAAATTATTAGAGAGCCAATATAAGAATTTAACTTATGAGGTTAAAAATGAGGAAATAGATGGTGATAAAGCAGTTGTTACTGTTGAAATTGAAGTAATTGATTATAAGAAGGCTATTCGTGATTTTACTTTTGATAGTAATTTATATACTAAATATGAATATGATAATAAGAAATTAAATTTATTAGAGAATGCAAAAGATAAAGTGATATATACAATTGATATTAATGTTTCTAAGGATAAAGATGGTAATTGGAAGTTAGATAATTTATCTAATAGTACTTTGCAGAAAATAGAAGGAATGTATTAACATTCTTTTTTATTGACTTTTATATATTATTTTGCTATCATAGGGTCAATTTTATGGAAAAGGAGATTGATATGAAACCAATAAATAAAGATAACTTTAAAACTGATACTAGAGGGGTAGCACTGGTTAGTACAAATAATAAAAGTTCTTCTTCATCTATTACAGGGAAAAGTAATAATAAAGGTTATAGACGTATAAGAAAACCACGTCATCCTGTTAATATACATTATTATGGTTAGATTAATATTTATTAATCTTTTTTTTGTTATATTTTTAATATTTTTAAATATATTTTATTAGAAAAGAGGAATTATGATAAATAAAAAGAATTTGTGGTTTTTAACATTATTTAGTTTAATATTAGTACTTAGTATTTATTATGTAACTATGCCTTCAGAATTATTAATGTCTAATAATGATATTGAAAATATTAAAGAAACTTCTAATGATATTAAAGAAATGAATATAATAGAAACACTTCGTTTAGAAGATGACGCTACTACTTTGGAAAGTGTTTCAGAGTTAAAATCTTTGTTAACTAAAGAAGATACTTCATTAGCAGAAAAGAATGAAGCTTTTGAAACACTTAGGCTGTTAAATCAAATTAGTAGTAAAGAAGAATTATTGGAAGAAAAAATAAAAAATGACTTTAATTTAGATTCCTTTGTTAAGATAGATGATGATAAGGTAAGAGTAGTTTTATCTAGTGATAATCATGATAATACTCTTGCTAATAATATAATGAAGAGTGTTCAAGAAAAGTTTGATAAAAAGATGTATATTTCTATTCAATTTAAGTAAAATACATTCACAAAATTTGTTCATTATCCATAAAATATTATGAGTAATATAAGACCACCCATTAGGGAAGAGAGGTATTTATGGGTAAGAGTATACTAACAAAGAGAGAAAAAGAAGTATTTAATTTACTTATAACTAATAAGAATACAAAAGAGATAGCTGATACATTAGGAATTAGTGAAAAAACGGTAAGAAATCATATATCAAATGCCATGCAAAAATTAGGAGTAAAGGGTAGAGCACAAGCTGTTATTGAACTAATTAAAATGAATATTATTACTTTATAGCCACTATTGTGGCTTTTATTGTAATATAATGTCAAATGCGATATAGTGTTCTATCATATATTATTTATCATATATTTTATTAGGTGATATTAGTGCTTAAGAAAATGTTATATAGGAAGATAATTGTGGCAACGTCTTTGTTAATAGTATTATTAATGCTATATCTAATACCTGAGAATAGTAGAGTTGAATTTAGGGAAACTAATATTTCTTATACATATAGTAATGAATTGAAACCAGTTTATTTATTAGATGAGGATAATTATATATCAAGAATTATGATGCCAATTTCTTCTGCTTCTTTGGAGGATATGATTTCTGATATGATTGAAGTACTTACAATAGGAGGCAGATATGAAAATAAGATAAAGGATGGCTTTAAAGGTGTAATACCATCTATTGTCAATGTTAATAGTGTTAAAGTAGATAATAATATATTAACAATAGATTTTTCTTCTGAATTTTTAGATATCAACGATGAATATATAGAAAGAATATTAGAATCTATTATTTATACTTTAACTGGTATTAAGGGAGTAGATAAAATTAATATTTTAGTAGATGGTAATAGATTAACTAATATGCCTGATAGTAATAAGATAATACCAGAATTTTTAGATCGTAGTTATGGTATTAATAAAAAATATGATTTAGTATCTATGAATGATATAGATAGTTATACTGTTTATTATGTTAATAAGAATAATAATGAAAGTTATTATGTTCCTGTTACTAAATATGTTAATGATAATGGTATGGATAAGATAAAAGTTATTATTAATGAATTGGCTTCATCATATATAATGGAAACTAATTTGAGTAGTTATTTATCTAGTAATATTAAATTACTTAATTATGAAATAGATAATGATATTATTAAATTAAATTTTAATAATGATATATTTAGTGATATAACTTCTAATAATATATTAGAAGAAGTTATATATACAATTAGTTTATCTATTATGGATAATATACCAGTTAATGATATTGAATTTATCGTAGAGGATAAAATGGTATTGAGGAGTAGTGATATAATTAATTGATTTGACAATATTTATTTATTATGGTAGTATATATTTCTTGGAAAGAGATGGTATATATGCTAGAAGATTTTGAATTTAGTTATTCTATTAATAAAGAAGAAAAAATAATTTGTTTTTATTATATTATAGAAAAGAAAGTGGGAGTAAAAGCTAAGATTAGCTTACCTGATTATACTATAGATACTTCAGATATATTATTTGGGTTAATTGAACGTTATTATGGTATACAAGAAATAGCCGATTTTGATAAAGTATGTTTAGATTTGTTAGATAGTTTACCTGGTAATTTACATGCGTATCCAGAGATAACTATTTTATATAATATGAGTAATGAAGATATATTAGGCAGTGTTGATTTGGATAACTTGGATAGTTATGATGGAGATATGATGAAAATGGAGAATGGTGAATTAGTACTTTATTCCGATCTTGAAAATCATGTAATTATTGAAAGTCAAAATAAATTAGAGAGTGGCGAAACTATTTATAGTTGTATGATTGATAGAAATGAATCTGAAAAAATTCCAAATTTATTTGATGATGAATCTAATTCACCAAATGCTTCGTTTGCCAAGGAATTTGTGTTAAGGGTACTTGAAATAACAAAAAGAAAACCAAAAGGCTATTTACGAGAACTAAAGAAACATTATGAAAAATAGATGCATTATTTTGCATCTATTTTTATTTATAAAAAAATGGCGTCCCCAGAAGGATTCGAACCTTCGACCGCACGCTTAGAAGGCGTGTGCTCTATCCAGCTGAGCTATGAGGACATCAACAAATATGATTATATATTAATATTTTAAAATAATCAAGTCTTTTTTGAAAAAAGTTCTTATTTTTAAATGGTTGCATATTATTTAATGAAAGGATGATTATGTGAAAAAAATAGTACCATTTAATAAAGTTTTAAAGTTTGATAAGGATGTTTTAGAAATAAATTCTATATCGTTAGAACATAAAATATATGATATGGGGGATAGTATATCAGGAGAATTTAATGTTTTGGGAGATTATATAATAGATGATGATGCTAAGGAAATAAGTAATTTTGATTTTAAATTACCTTTTGATATTGCTTTGGGTGTTAAGTATGATAAAGATACTATGGTAGTAGATATTGATGATTTTAGATATGAAATTGTATCTTCTAATGAAATTAGAGTTGATATTGACTTATATATTGATGGTGAAGAAATAATTGATCGGGAAGATAATTCAATTGATAATCATGTTATTGAAGAATATGAAGTTAGAGATGATACTTTAGAAAATGATATAATTGATAATATTAATAATATTGAAAATAATGTTAATGAGAATAATAATGTGAATATGAATATTTTTGGTAATATTGGTCCTGGTGAAGAGTATGTTACTTATAGAATATATACTGTTATGGAAGGGGATACGATAGATAGTATTATTGCTAAGTATGATGTGTCTTTAGAAGATATTAAGAAATATAACGATATATCTAATTTAAAACCAATGGATAAACTAATTATACCTAGTAATGAATAGAATTACTATTAAGAATAATGTTAAGATAATTAGTAATAATGATACAAGTTATGTTATAAAAGAAAAAAAGAATAATTTAGATGATACTTATAAATATTTATTATCTCGTTCTTTTGATTATTTTCCTATGATACTATCGATTAATGATAAGTATTATGTTTATGAATATATTGAAGACATAGTTGAACCAATGGAACAGAAGATAACAGATATGATATATCTACTTATTTTATTACATAGTAAAACTACTTTTTATAAGGAAGTGGATATTGATTATTATAAAAATATATATGAAGAAATTAATAAAAAGATAGATGATATATATTTATATTATGAAGAATTATTAAATAATATAGATAGTATTATATATATGTCTCCTTCTAATTATTTAATAGCTAGAAATAGTAGTTTAATATATTCAATGATTAATTATGCTAAATATAATTTAGATAAATGGTATTCTTTAGTAGAAAATAAAAGAAAAGTTAGAATGGTTAATATTCATAATAATCTAAAGCTAGATCATTATTTGAAAAGTAGGGATAAATCTTATTTTATTAGTTGGGACAATTCTAGAATAGATATGCCTATTTATGATATTATTAGTTTATATAAGAATAACTATTTAAATTTTGATTTTTCTGAATTATTTAATATATATTTATCTAAATATCCTTTACATGAAGAAGAAATGTTGCTTTTGTTTGTTATTTTATCTATTCCTAAAAAAATAGAGTATAATAAGAGTGAATATTTAAATGTAGTTAATATAAGAAAATATTTAGATTATATATATAAAACTAGTGATTTATTAAGTAAATACAGTAAAGAAGAAGAGGCAAAGTAGGGCAATATATTCTAATAATAAAACTATTGCATTTATAAAACATGGTATAAATAAGAGTATTATTATTTGATAAAATATTATTATAGATAAGAAAATACAACCTAATAGTGATAATAGTTTTATACCTACAAAGAAACGAAAACAATTTAAGAAATTATTTATCATAGTATCACCTAATATAATTTATGTAATAATGTTAATTTTGTGCTTGACTTTTAATATAAAATATAATATAATCATATGCGATGAACGGAAAGTAGATGTATTTATCTCACCTGATTGCTATAGCTTTAGGTACAAGGCCAATGATTTTTTATGAGAAATATTATTAGGTTTATTAGATGAATACAGTTACTACTGTATTCATTTTTGTTGGAGGTGTTTTATATAATAAAAGAAAGTAGAAACCCAATTAATGAAGCTATTAGAGCTAAAGAAATGATGGTAATTGGTCCTAATGGAGAACAATTAGGAGTTAAATCAAAAGAGGATGCATTAACATTAGCTAGTTATGCAGGTTTTGATTTAGTATTAATGAGTGATAATGGTAATATGGCCGTTTGTAAGATAATGGACTATAATAAATATCGTTATGAGAAACAAAAGAAGACTAAAGATGCTATGAAAAAGCAAAGAGAAGCTATTGCTGATATTAAGGAATTTAGATTATCTGTTACTATTGATACTCATGATTTTGATACGAGAGTTAGAAATGCTAGAAAGGCTTTAGAAAAAGGGGATAAAGTTAAAGCTAGTATTAGATTTAAAGGTCGTCAAATAGCCCATCCTGAATTAGCTCAAGAAGTTTTATTAAGATTTAGTGAAGAACTTTCAGATATTGCTAGTATAGAAATTCAACCTAAGTTGGAAGGAAAGTATATGTTTATGCAATTAACACCTAAAAAATAAGGAGGAATTATGAAAAAAGTCAAGAAAAATAAGATGAAAACTCACAAGGGACTTAAAAAAGTATTAAATATTAGAAAGAGTGGTACTATATCTGTATCAAAGCAAGGTAGATTACATAATACTGGTAAAAGAAGTGCTAAGACAAATAGACAAAAGAGAAATAATAGTGCTTTAAGTAAGGCAGATTATAGTAGAATTAAAGATTTAGTATAGGAGGTTAGTTATGACAAGAATTAAAGGAAGTAATATTGCTCGTAAGAGAAGAAAAAAAGTATTAAAGGAAGCTAAAGGATACTTTGGAAGTAAACATAGATTATATAAGACTGCTCATGAACAAGTTATGAATTCTCTTAGCTATGCTTTTAGAGATAGAAGACAAAAGAAAAGAGATTTCAGAAAATTATGGATAGCTAGAATTAATGCTGCTTGTAGAATGAATAACATTACATATTCTAAATTTATTAATGGCCTTTCTAAAGCTGGTATTGAAGTAAATAGAAAAATGTTAAGTGAACTTGCTATTGATAATATGGATGCATTTAAAGATTTAGTTACTATTGCTCGCGATGCATTAGATGGTAAGGCTTATACTCCAAAAACAGTAGCTGCTAAAAAAGAAGAAAAAGTAGTTACAGAAAAGAAGGAAACTGTTAAAAAGGAAACTACTAAGAAAGCTCCAGCAAAGAAAGAAAGTGTTGCTGTTAAGAAGGAAACTGCTACTAAAAAAGCACCTGCTAAGAAGAGTACAACTACTAAAAAAACAACTAAAAAAGAAGAAAAATAATCAACCTAGATTGATTATTTTTTTCTTTGTGTTATGATAATACTTAATGGAGGTAGTTTATGGATTTATGTGAACATATTAATGGTTATAGTTTAGCTTTGAAATATTTTCCAAGATGTTTTGATAAAAATTTACAATTAAAAGATAGTGATAAATTGGAAAATATGGTTAATAAAAAAATTAATGTATTAAGGAAATATAAAAATGTAAATTATAAAGAAATACTATTTGCTTATAAGTATATTATAGATATACTAGGTAGTTCAAAGAAAACTTTTGATAGTATACGTAACATAGATATAATGGAGATTTATTTAAGGTATGAAGATACTCTTAAGAGTGGTGATAAAAGGGGAGATGGATATAACTATTTATTTCTTCTTACGGTTATTAAGAAACCTATTTTAGAAGTATTACGAAGTATTGATAGTAGATTATCATGTTTTTCTAATGATGAAAAAGCAGTTGAAATAAAAAATTTTATTTCTAAATGGCATCAGTTATTGAATCCTTCTTATGATAAGTATAATTATATTAATTTACCTATTTTTATTTCAGAATTAAATGAATTATCTAGAGATAATCCAATGCTTATGGGGTACAATAGTATATTTGATGATGTTTTGATACAGATAAATGATAATCCTAATGTTTTAAAAAGAAAAAAATAGTCAATTAATTTTGACTATTTTCTTTATATATTCTATAGAAATTAATGGATGGATGATTAAATAATCTAAAATCTATTTTGGATACTCCAATACCACTAGATATATATAGGTCTATATTATTTATTTTATAATATTCATCATAATATTTTTTAGCATATTCTGGAGTATATAAGGCTCCAATTATTGGTAATCTTATTTGTCCATTATGAGAATGACCTGCTAATATTAAATCTATATTATATTCTTTTAATATGTTATCTATTATATCTGGTTCATGTATTAGAAATATTTTATAATTAATACTATTATCTTTTAATATATCTATAAATGATTCTAATTTATTTTCTTTTTTTATTACGGAAGAAATACCTCCGATAAATAATTTTTCTTTGTTTTTACTATAAATAATATCATAAGAGTTATCCAAATAAGTGAATTCAGATTCATCATATATTTCTTTTATTGTGTCAATATGCTGATAATCATGATTTCCAAAGATAGTATATTTTCCATATTTAGAATTAATTTTTTTTAAAGCCTTTTTTAAGTATTTAATATCATTTTTAGTAATATCATAATCTTCATCGATTAAGTCTCCTGTGAATACTACAATATCTGGATTTATTAAGTTTATTTCTTCAATTATTTCATCTACTTTTTTATTAGTTATATTTCTTTTATAGTGTAAGTCACTAAAGTGGACTATTTTTAATCCATCATAATCATTTGTTATATTACTTGAGTATATTGGATATTCTTTGGTAATAAGTCCATATGTTCCTATAAACTTGGCATATATAATAGTAAATATTAAGATAATTATTATATATAAGAATAATTTGGCAATAAATTTCATTATACTATGCCTCCAATAAAGTATAATATGATAGCTAGTGTATTATGCATAGAATGAATCATAATTGTATAGAAAATATTATCTTTTTTATAATATAATGCTGCAAAAGCAATTCCTAATGATGCATAAGGTATTATATAAAAGTAGTCATATATACTAGTAGATGATCCTATTATATGCATAAGAGCAAATATTAAACCACTTGATAATATATATAAATATTTGGTTATTTTATTATCTTTAATCGATAATATCATATCTTTAATACTTTTTCTAAAGATTATTTCTTCAATAAATGGTGCATATATAGATACTGAAAATATCATATATATTGGAGCTTTAGTTATTAGTTCTCTTACAGTATTTTCATTATTAGCATTAGCTCCTTTTACTAATAATACAATTAATATATTACTTACTATCATACCTATTAAACCAATAAAATAATATTTAAATGATTCTTCAAAATTATCTTTAAAATTATGAAAATAATCTTTAAAATTTTGAATTAATTCTTTTTTGTATAAGAAGAATATTATTATCATTAATCCTATATCGCAAGCTAGATTATATAGTATTTTAGTAGTATAATTAAACGATTCAATCTTTAAATTAAATATTAGTATTGGTATATAGGGAAATATAACCATTAGTAAAAGTAATATTATAAATATAATTATCTTTTTTATTGTATTTTTCATATTTTATCCTCAATTTTAATTTTAACATAAATGTTTTTTAGTGTAAAGTGTTATTGATTCCTTATAAAATATATGTTAAAATCTTAATGTAGAGAGAGTGATAGTATGGCTTATGATGAAAAATCGATAAAAATATTAGAAGGTTTAGAAGCTGTTAGAAAAAGACCGGGTATGTATATAGGATCCACTGATAAGAGAGGACTTCATCATCTTGTATGGGAAATAGTAGATAACTGTATAGATGAAGCTTTAAATGGTTATGGTGACTATATTAAGATAATTATGCATAATGATGGGTCAATATCCGTATCTGATAGAGGTCGTGGTGTTCCAGTAGGTATGCATGAATCTGGTAAGAGTACACCGGAAGTTATATATACAGTACTTCATGCTGGTGGAAAATTCGAAGAGTCTGGTTAC
>CAZZAK010000029.1:0-11393 GCA_964652515.1 uncultured Clostridium sp.
TTTAGAAGATGATGGTAGAGTAATTATTTATCATACAGATGCTGATATTATAAGAAAGACTAGAGAAAGAATCGAAGAAGTAGTAAGAGAAGTAGAAATAGGTAAAACATATAACTGTCGTGTCGTAGATGTGCAAGACTTTGGTGCTTTTGTAGAATTATGGCCTGGTTGTGAAGGACTAATTCATATTTCTCAATTAGATATAAATAGAGTAGCAAAGACTAGTGATGTAGTTAATGTTGGTGATGAAGTACTAGCTATAGCTACTGGATATGATAAGAAAGGTAAATTAAACTTATCTAGAAAAGAATTACTTCTTAAAAATAAACCTAAAAAAGAAGAGGTAAAAGAAGAAGTAAGTGAAGTTAAAGAAGCAGAGTAAGAAACTCTGCTTCTTTTGTTATAAATTGTAGAAAAATGTCTAATTATATGCTACAATGATATTAAATAGAGGAGTGTGTAGTGTGTTTAGAAATAAGAGGTTAGTATTATTTTTAGTGCTTATTGTAATTGGTACTATAGGGGGAATATTTTTATATAAGAATAAATCTAATGTAAAAGATACAAAACAGTTAATAAATATATCTAAATTATCTAAGAAGTTTATGGATAATTATTTTGAAGAAGTAAGTGAACTACAGAAAGATGATAAAGAAAATATGTTAATTGTTATTTCTTCAAAAAAGATAAATGCTAAAGACTATGGCGCTACTAAAGTAATAGAAACTCCTAATAACAAATATTATTTAGTATTTGAAGATAATGTTACAAAACAAAATGCTATAAATAAATTAAACGATGAACCTACAGTTTTAAGTACTGAAGAAAATCATAAATATACTTTCTTTGTAGATGATAATCAAAATAATAATCAATCTTCATATAATTCCTGGGGTATTGAAGCAATGGGCCTAGATTATGTAAGTAATTTAGTAGCTTCAATTGACGCTCCAGAAGTAGTAGTAGCTGTATTAGACACAGGCTTAGATGTTAATTTATTTAATAAGTATTATCCAGGTAAATTAAAGGGTACATATAATGTTTTAGATTCCAATGATAGTATGTATGATAACAATGGACACGGAACACATATTGCTGGTACTATTGCCGAAGGAACTCCTGACAATGTTAAAATAATACCTGTAAAAACTAGCGATACTGCTAGTATTGACGAATGTGATATATTGGCTGGTATAGAGTATATAACGTATTATACTGATGCAGATGTTATAAATATGAGTTTTGGTGGTACATACAATTCTGAGGCACAATATCAAGCTATACAGGCTGCTAATGAAAGAAATATTATTGCTGTAGTTGCGGCTGGAAATGATAATTCTAATGAATTGTTTTATCCTGCTGCCTATGATAATACAATTTCAATTGCCTCAGTAAATTCCAATTTGGATAAGTCTGATTTTTCTAATTTTGGAGATACTGTTACTTTTGCAGCGCCAGGCACTGATATTAATAGTATAATGGCAAGTTATATGGCAATTTCTTCAAATAATGATAATGATCCGGATCATGAAACCATCAGTGGAACATCTATGGCAACTCCACACGCAGTAGCAGCAGTTGCAATACTAAAGAGCTTTAATAAAAATATAACTTTAGAAAATACTATTGATTTACTAAAACAAAGTATAATTGATTTAGGTGGAAAAGGTTTTGATATATATTATGGTAATGGATTTATTAATTATAATGATGTTAGTTTTTGCACTAATGATAGTATGAATTGTGATGAATTTAACATATTTAAAGTAATTGAACCTACTAATATGATTGTTGATGAAGTTGTACTTACAAATTATAATTATGGAAGTTTAACTAACATTATGGGAACAAGTTTATCTTTTAGTGAAGTAGATGGATTAGACTATACGAAAAAATTATGGGAACTAGATGATTTAACAGTTACTGGATATGATCCATATAGTAGTGAAGAGCAAACTGTAACAGTACATTATTTAGAATTTGAAGCTTCGTTTTCAGTAAAGAATCCAGATATTTATGAATCAGGTTGGGAATATCAGCAAAGTAATGATAATCATAAATATTACTTGAGTAATTATAAAGATAATGGTTTAAATATTGGTAAATTGTATTTTCCAGAAGAAATTGATGGATTGACAATTAGTGGTATTATGGATTCTTCTAATGGTATTAATTCTATATTGTTTGGAAATTCAAATGATGCTAATAATATTGAAGAAATAATATTACCTTCAAATATTATAGATATTGGTTCTTTTGCATTTAATGGCCTTACTAAATGTACAAAGATTATAAGTAAAGCGAGTGAAATTAATGTTTCTTTCTATTCTTTTGCAAATATGTCAAATTTAACGACAGTTGAAGGAAGTATTGTTTTTTCAAACGAGGCATTTGATTCATTCGAAAATGATATATCTTTACAAAATATTACTATTTCAGAAAATACATCTGACATTTTGCCTTCTTATGCTTTTGGTGGCTGTATTTCTCTTAAAAATATTACGCTTCCTGATAGTATTACTACTATAGATAGTTTTGCTTTTACAAATACTGGATTAACTAACATTAAGTTACCAATTAGTCTAATAGGCATTGAAAACTATGCATTTCAAGGAAGCAAATTAAGTGGTATATCATGGCCGACATCATTAGAAAAAATAGGAGATTATGCTTTTGCAGGAAATAAATTAGAATCTATCCTTATTACAGAAAATGTCAAGGAAATTGGAATAGGTGCATTCGGTTTTAACAGTGATTTGAATAGTATAATAGTAGCAGAGGAGAATGAGTTTTATAATGACGGTGAAAATGGTAATATCATCATTGAAACAGCTACAAACAAAGTAATTCAAGGATCAACTATTTCAGTTATACCTGATTCCGTTGAAACAATTGGGACAATGGCCTTTTATGGAATAAATGTTAGAGAATTAAATATTCCAGAAGGGGTAACAAATATTGAAGAAGATGCATTTATATTTGCAGGCTTATTGGAGAAAGTTATATTACCAAATAGTTTAATATCTATTGATGACTCCGTTTTTAGTTATTCTGATGATAATCTACCTTTACTAGGAACAGCTACTTCTGGATCATATACTGGTATAGGAACAACAGTATTATGGGTTCATCAAGATTCTTATGCATATAATTTTGCAAGGAATAATAATAGAACATATGTAGTAATTGAAGACTCGTCGGATTTTATAGATATAACTGATATTTGGTTTAAATTGAAGAAACCAGTTTTCTTTCCTGGTGAAAAGGTAGAAGATTATGTTGATTGGATTGAGTATTATTACCTTTCTGGTGATGAAGTGTTAGGGTCTTATGTAAATGACTATACAATAGAATATCAAAATGGTAATAGTATAACTATTGATGATTATGCTGTAGATATTATATTTAGTTTAGAACATAGTTATCAGAATATAAGGCTGCGAATTCCTATTCATGTTACAGAAGGTATAAATGATTTAGAATTGCCAACCATTGAAGTTGTTATTGGTGAAAATATTTGTAACTATGATTATCCTGATGGTACAGTGTCATTATATGAATGTACTACTTTTGATGAATCTGGTGAATTCACTTTATTAGGTGATTATAAACCTCATAATTCAGATGAAATATTTTATGCTGTTGAAGTACCTATTCATGTACTTAATAAAGAACTTGTACGTGATTATACAAGTCATATTGTTTCTAAAATTTATGATGGAACTACTAATGTAGATCCAAATAGTATAATACTTGCTAGTTACCATGATAATATACAACAATCTGATTATACGATATTAAGTGCTGTTTTGGATTCACCTAACATTAGTCCAAAAACATTAGTAAGAATAACTGCTAGAATAAATGACGATTCTTATGAAAATTTTGCTTTTGCAGGAAACAAGCAGGAACAGGAATTAATTGGTTATATGTCTGTAATAGATTTAGAAATTCCTGAATTTACTTTATTAATTGGAGAAAATTTTTGGGATAATGGTAATGAAGTAGGACATTTTGGTAGCTATAATACTATTTCATTTGAAGAAGCAGGTGACTATAATATACTAGGATATTATTCTTGTAATGATGGATCTTGTATGATAGATGATATATCAATTCCAGTTCATGTTATAAATAAGAGAATTGTTACAATGTGGCCACAAATATCACCAAAGACTTATGATGGTACTACTAACATTGATATTAATACTATAACTATGGATACTACTATGGATAGTAGCAGGTATAGTATAATTAGTGCTGAATTGATGTCACCTGGTGTTGCTGAATGGGCTCTAGCAAATGTGAGAGTAAGACTTAACGATGATACATATGAAGAATATGCTTTTAGTGGTAATAAACAAGAAGAAAACTTGGCTAGTATGATGAAAGTTATAAAAGGGATTCCTAATTATACTATTCCTACAAATCTAACCGGAAAGATTGGTCAGAAATTATCTGATATTATATTACCTAGTGGATTTGATTGGATGGATGGAAATCAGACAATTGATCAAGAAGGAAAAATAACATTTAAAGCTAGATATACTCCATCGGATACAAATAATTATGAAATAGTAGAAAATATTGATATTACCATTTCGGTATCTACTACGGAAGACGATAGCTTTGATTATATAATTCATAAGTATTCCGTTGATGAAACAAATAAATATATTAGTAAAATAATGGTTGATACTACTTCAGATAATTTTAAAAAGAATATAGAATTAGGCGAAGGTTATAGTGTAGTAGTTGATTCAAATAATAATATTTTATATACAGGTGGAAAAACAAAAATATATAAGAATCAAGATGTATATGCTGAATACATTAATATAGTAATCGGTGATATTAATGGTGATGGAGCTATAAATTCGGCAGATTTATTAAAAATAAGACAACATTTACTTAGTATTAATATATTGACAGGTCCATTCTATATAGCTTCAGATATAAATTATGATAGTAATATAAATTCAGCAGATTTATTAAGAGTAAGACAACATTTATTAGGTACTAAGTCTATTGAATAGAAAAGGAGTAAGAAAATGAAGAAAATTAAATATTTATTAATGATATTGATTACTATATTTATGTTTACTACTAATGTATTTGCTGCTTCAGGTAGTTTATCTGTTAATAAGAGTAGTGTTTATGTAGGAGATTCTTTTACGGTAACTGCTAATATTAGTTCTTCTGCAGCATGGAATGTTCATGTTACAGCTAGTGGTCCTGTTAGTGGATGTTCTATTAATCAGGCAGATGCTACTGCTGATGCAATGGATACTAATAAGTCATTTAGTGCTACATGTACTGCTACTGGAGAAGGAACAATAACTATTACTTTAAGTGGCGATGTTACTTCAGCGTCTGATGGTAATGCCGTAGGTATTTCTGGTAGTAAGACAGTAACTGTTACTACTAAACCAGCCCCTGCTACTAATAATAACAATAATTCAGGTAGAAATAATAATAATCAGAATAATAATGGTAATCAGAACAATAATAATCAAAATAATAATAAATCTTCTAATAACAAGATAAAAGAATTGTCTATAGATGGTTTTGAACTTGTTAAAGTTGATAATAATAATTATACTTTAAATGTATCTAATGATGTTACTAGTGTTAATGTTAAGGCTAGTGCTGAAGATAGTAAAGCAACAGTATCTGGTGCTGGTAATCATAAACTTAAGGTTGGAGAAAATGTTATTGAAGTAGTAGTTACTGCCGAAAATGGAAGTAAGAATACAATCAAAATTAAAGTAACTAGAAAAGATGGCTATTATTTAGAAGACTTAGATACAGTATTAAATGATGATAAAATAGAAGATATTAATATTATAGTAGATAAAGATACTAAAATAACTTCTTCTGATATTGAAAAAATTAAGAATAGTAAAAAGACTGTTAAGTTTAATTATTATGATGAAAATAAAAAACTATTATATAGTTTAATAGTAGATGGTTCTAAAGTAAAAGATAGTAATGAATTTATAGCAAATGTTTCATATGAATCATCTAATAGAGATATAATAGCAAA
Organism: uncultured Clostridium sp.; assembly: GCA_964652515.1. GTDB lineage: Bacteria > Bacillota_I > Bacilli_A > RF39 > UBA660 > CAG-914. The sequence goes on from CAZZAK010000029.1 coordinate 6,047, forward strand.
ACTATCTAATTATTCAGATAATATGTATGTTAGTATTGATCAAAACACTATAAAAGGTGCAAAGATTAAGCTATTTGTTGGGGATAAATTTTCTAATGATAGTATTGTTAATGTATATGGATACTCTAATAATAAACTTAAATTAGTTAATAAGAAATTAAAAGTAGTTGATGGATATATTGAATTTGATGCAAATGGCTTATCTGATTATATAGTTACAATGTCAAATATTAATAATAAATCATTTAACATAGTACCAATTTTATTGATAATTATTTTAATACTCGTTATAATAATAGTGTTATTATTGATTAAAATAAAATTTATGAAAAAGGAAGGGAAGTAGAAAAAATATGGAGGAAAAGAAAGAATATTTAAATGAGGAAGAATATCAAAGAAATAATGCTAAACTTAAAAAAATAGGTAAAATATTACTAGTAGTAGGAATTATAATATTAGTAATAAGCTTCATAATGACTATAATGGGATTTTTAGGTTTTGGTAATACAGCTACTGATACTATAGGTAATATTGGAAGTAATTTTTGGAAAAATGGTGATGTAACTGATATAAATATAAATACAGGTAAAGTTGCTAATGGTATTTTTGGAAGTTTCGGTGTAATTGCTTTTAGTGGATTTATTAGCACAATTGGATTTATATTAACAGTATCTGGTGCGGTTATTATGTTTATTACCCATAGAAGGGAAATAACAGCATATTCAATGCAACAAGGAATGCCAGTAGCTAAGGAAGGTATAGAAAAGATGACTCATACTATTGCTAAAGCAACAGGTAGCATTGCAAAAGAAGTTAGCAAAGGCATAAGAGAGGGAATAGACGAAGCAAATAAAGAGTGAGAAAGTAAGTGATGTTAAAGAAGCAGAGTAAAGAAACTCTGCTTTTACATTTTATTACGTAAACTAAGTAAAATTTGTATTATATATGTCGTTTTAATGTTTATTATATGTTATTATATTGTTATAAGAGGAGAGATATAATGAGTAAGAAAGTAAATAGCAATAATAATGAAACTGCATTTATTTTGACTGCGTCAGTAGTAATATTAGCATTAATTATAACAATTGCAATAATGGGAATTTAAAATAGTGACTTAAATGGAGGAGAGTAGTAAAAACTCTTTTTTTAATTGATAAAAATATTAAAATATATTATGATAATTATGGAAGGAATGGTAGTATGTATGCAAATGTTATTGTGGAAATTGGTGTTAAGAACGTAGATAGAATGTTTACATATATAGTACCAGATAATATTAAAGATGATATTAGAATAGGAGCCAGGGTAAAGGTACCTTTTGCTAATAAAACACTAGAGGGTTTTGTATTAGAATTAAAAGATAGTTATGATGGAGAATATGAGTTAAAAGAAATAATCTCTTTAGTAGATCTAGAACCCATTTTAAATAAAGAAATGTTATATCTTGGTAAAAAGATACAAGAGCATACTTTATGTAGTTTAATTAGTGCTTATCAAGTAATGTTACCTAAGGCACTAAAGGCTAAGAATGATGTTGATATTAAAATTAAAGAAGATAGATATTTAATTTTAAATAAAAAAGAAGATGAAATAAAAGAATATATAAGTAAATGTAGATATCCTAAACAGATAGATTTATTAAATAAATTACTTATAGAAAAGAAAATTAAAATATCTAAACTTGATAGTAGTATTAATACCTTAATTAATCATGAATTAGTTAAATTTATTTATGAAGAAAGTTATAGATATAATATAGAATCTAATCATAAGTATAAGAATATTGAATTAACTCATGAACAACAGGAAGTAGTAGATTCAGTTAAATTAGGAGAGGCTAATACTTATTTATTATATGGAGTAACTGGTAGTGGTAAGACAGAAGTATATATGAATATTATTGATAAAGTATTAAAAATGGGGTGTACTGCTATTATGTTAGTACCTGAAATTAGTTTAACACCACAAATTGTTGATAGGTTTCTATTTCATTTTAAAGAAAATATTGCTATACTTCATAGCGGACTTTCTGATACAGAAAAATATGATGAATATAGGAAGATAGCTTCTGGTAAGACTAATATTGTAATTGGAGCACGTAGTGCTATATTTGCTCCATTAAAGAACTTAGGAGTTATAATTATTGATGAAGAACATACTAGTACGTATAAACAGGATAATCATCCACGGTATCATGCTAGAGATGTAGCAATAGAGAGAAGTAAATATCATAATTGTCCTTTGGTATTGGGTAGTGCAACTCCATCTATGGAATCAATGGCTCGTAGTGCTAATGGGGTATATAAGTTACTTACTTTAACAAAGAGAGTTGGTAATAGTCATTTACCTAGTGTTAATATTGTTAATATGCAAGATGAAGTTAAGAAAGGTAATATGATATTTTCTAATTTATTAAAAAATAAAATACAAGATAGACTAAATAAACATGAACAAATAATACTTCTTTTAAATAGAAGAGGATATTCATCTGTTATTAGTTGTAGAGATTGTGGTAGTGTATATAAATGTCCTAATTGTGATATTACATTGACTTATCATAAAACTAGTAATACATTTAGGTGTCATTATTGTAATTATACTAAGAAGAATAATGGCTTATGTCCAGAGTGTGGTAGTAAGAATATTGGTTTATATGGTCTTGGTACAGAGAAATTAGAAGAAGAGATTAATAAGAAATTTCCAAATGCTAGAGTAGTAAGAATGGATGTTGATACCACTAGTAGAAAAGGTATGCATGAGAAGATTATTAATGATTTTGGAGATTATAAATATGATATATTATTAGGTACACAGATGATAGCTAAAGGCTTAGATTTTCCTTTGGTATCTTTAGTGGGTGTTATCAATGCTGATTCTAGTTTAAATATTCCTGATTTTAGATCTAGTGAAAGAACATTTCAGTTATTATCTCAAGTATCAGGAAGAGCTGGCAGAAGTGATATACCTGGTGAAGTAATTATTCAGACATATAATAGTAATCATTATAGTATTAATTATGCTAAGTGTCATGATTATTTAGGATTTTATCGTGAAGAAATGAAATTAAGAAAAGAACTTAAATATTCACCGTATTACTATATAATACTTGTTAATATTAATTCAAAAGACTATGAATATGGGTTTAGGGAAGCTAATAAAATAGGAGACTATTTAAGAAATAATCTTAATAAGAATACTATAATTTTAGGTCCATCAATGGCTAATATTTTTAAAGTAAATAATATATATCATTATCAATGTATAATTAAGTATCAAAAAGATGATAAATTATATGAAATACTTAAATTTATTGATGAAAAATATAAGATGGATAATAAGGTTAATGTAGAAATTGATGTTGACCCTAGTAGGATGTGATAATATGAAAATAGAAAGAATTAATCATGATGGAGAAGGTATAGGATATATAGATAATAAAATTGCTTTTGTTCCTAAAACGATTCCTGGCGATGAAATTAAAACTAGTATAGTAGAGGAACATAAAAACTATTATAAATGTAAGTTAGATAAAATTATAGAAAATAGTTCTGATAGAGTAGATTACCCATGTAAATATTATCTTGATTGTGGAGGATGCTCTATTGGTAATTATGAATATTCTAAGCAACTAAATTTTAAAAAAGATAAGGTTAAGAATATCTTCTCTAAGTATTTAAATAAAGATATTAATCCAGAAATAATACCTAGTAGGGAGTATGGATACCGTAATAAAATAACACTTCATGTTGATAAGAAATTGGGACTATTAAGGTATGAATCTAATCTTATTGTTAATATAGATAAATGTTTACTAGTTAGTGATAAGGTAAACAAAATAATTAGTTTACTTAATAGTTATGATATATCTAAGTTATCTAGTGTTATTATAAGAGAATTTGATAATGGAATAATGGTAGGATTATATGGAAGTATTAATGATGATATAATTAATAAATTGAAAGAATATACGATAAGTATTTATTTAAATGATAAAGAATTATATAAAAAAGAAGATGGTTATATAATCCTAAATGGTATTAAATATCTAATATCTTTAAATTCTTTCTTTCAAGTTAATACTAGTAATATAACTAATCTATATGATTTAGTTATTAAATATGGTAAATTTAGTAAAGAGGATAGTGTCTTAGACTTATATTGTGGACTTGGTAGTATTTCTTTATATATAAGTAAATATTGTAAGAGTGTTCTTGGTATTGAAATAAATGAAAGTAGTATTAATGATGCTAATAAGAATATGATAATAAATAATATATCTAATGCTAAGTTTATATGTGGTGATGTAGCTAAAATACTAGATGAAAATTATTATTATGATGTGGTAGTAGTAGATCCTCCTAGAAGTGGATTAGATAACTATACTAAAGAAGTATTAAAGAAAATTAAATGTAAGAGAATAGTATATGTATCTTGTAATCCTATGACATTAGCAAGAGATATTAAAGATTTAAGTGATACATATGAATTTAATGATATATCTTTAGTAGATATGTTTCCAAATACACATCATGTTGAAAGTGTTGTAGAACTTGTAAATAATATTTATTGCTAACCAAAAATATACAACAAATGTTTGTGTTTATATTGACAATGTATTTGCCTATCTGATACAATTAATGAGAAGGATCAACAAAGAAAGGTAGGATAAATGAATCAAGATAAAATGTATTTAATTAATAAAATATTTAATAATAAACCAATAAGAACTGTTTGGGATAAAGAAGAAGAGAAATATTATGTTAGTGTAGTTGATGTTGCTGGGGCGGTTTCAGAAAGTGATAGCCCAAGAAATTATTGGAAGGTACTAAAGCATAGATTAAAAAAAGAAGGCAATGAGTCGGTTACAAATTGTAACCAACTTAAATTAAAGTCTTCTGATGGAAAATATTATATGACTGATGTGGTCGATATTGAGGGAATGTTTCGTATAATTGAATCTATTCCTAGCAAGAATGCAGAGCCAATTAAACAGTGGTTAGCAAAATTGGGTAGTGAAAGAATAGATGAAATATTTGATCCGTCAATAGCTACTCAAAGATCTATTGATTTATATCGTGCTAAAGGTTTTGATGAAAGGTGGATTACTGAAAGAATAAAAGGAATTCAAAATAGAAAAGAACTAACCGATATTTGGAAAGATAATGGTATTGAAAGTAATTTGGAATATGCTATTTTAACAAACGAAATTTATAAAGAATGGTCGGGTATGACTGCCAAACAATATAAGAATTATAAAGGACTACGAAAAGAATCATTAAGAGATAATATGAATCGTATGGAAGAATTACTTACTGATTTGGGAGAAGAAGCAACAAAAGAATTAACT
>CAZZAK010000030.1:0-11284 GCA_964652515.1 uncultured Clostridium sp.
ATAATATATTTCTAAAGTTAAATCCATTTTTATATAAATAAACTATTGAATATATTTCTAAGATATTTCTAATAAAAGTAGACAAAAAGATAAATATATTATACTTTCTCTTGTTAGTCATAATATCACCAGTATTATTATTAACTAAAAAAAGACGATTATAATATCGTCTTAGTTATTTAATTCATTCATTTTATATGTATTATATCCTTCATATTGATAGCTTGCATCAATACCTTTCATATATACTTCTCTATCATTTATTTTATCAGTTAGGGCATTTTCTAATAATACTTTAATCTCTGTATCTTTTATAGGGCTACGTTCCATAGCAAGTAAATATTCTTCTTTATTTATTTTACTCCAGTCAATAACTTTACCTAATTCTTTCTTTAATATCATATCTAGCCATATCCTAGTACTTCTTCCATTACCTTCCCTAAAGGGATGGGCAATATTCATTTCTACATACTTTTTTATAATATTATCGAAATTATCTTGTGGCATAGAATCTATTTTAGATAAAATATCTTCTAAATATAATACTGAAGCGAATCTAAAGTTACCTTTAGCAATATTATCTTTTCTTAACTCGCCAGCAAAATCATATATATCTCTAAATAGAAATTTATGTATCATGCTTAAACCTTTGAATGTACCTACTTCTATTTCATTAATTTTATTTGTGTCAAATAACTCCATAGCCTTTAATTTAGTTATTCTTTCTTCTTCATGAGCAAGTTCTATTTCATTAGTTAAACCAAGTTTATTATTAAGCATTTTATCACCCCTTATAGTATATATATTGTATCATAAAATTCGCTTTTTTACTACACTAGTACTGTCATATTCACAAGTTTTTGATATTACTTTGTATGGATGCTCATCTCGATATTTCTTTGTTTCTTCCCTTGTCATTTCAAATACTTTATCACTTCTATCTATATGTAATATTCCGTTTAAATGATCATATTCATGACAAAGTATTGTAGATATAAATCCCTCAAATATTTCTGTTTTTGTATTTCCAGACAAATCCATATATTCAACTTCTATTTGATATGGTCTATCTACTAAGGCTCTTTTATCTAGGCAGCTACCACATCCTTCTAAAAAGCTTGTTAGTCCTTTAGCACTAATAATTTTAGGATTTAATAATACTATTCCTTCACTATAATTTTCATCTTCATTTTTAGTCATATCTTCATTGCTATTTCTTATATATATCATTCTTTTAGGAATACCTATTTGTACGGGAGCAATAGCATATAGTTTCTTTTCATTACAATATTTTCTGGATAATTCAATATATGACTTAATATCATCAGTAGATAAATCTATTTCTTCAGATTTTTGTCTTAAAAATTCTAAATCTTTGTCTATTGTCTTTATTTCTATTTCCATTTTACATCTACTCCAATATAGCTTTTATTCTTCTTACACCAGAAGAACTTGCTTCTTCTTTTGTTATTTTAAAATGACCTAATTCACTAGTGTTTTTAACATGTGGTCCTCCACATAATTCATGAGAAATATCTCCAATAGAATATACAGTTACTATATCAGGATATTTTTCTATAAACATACATTCTGCTCCACTTTTAATAGCTTCAGATTTAGGCATTTCTTTAACAGTTACATCTAGTCCTTCTTTAATCCAATTATTAACAATTTCTTCGGTTTTAGATATTTCTTCAGGTGATAATTTATGATCACAAGAGAAATCAAAACGCATTCTTTCACTTGTTATATTAGAACCTTTTTGATGTACATCAGGTCCTACAACTAATTTTAGGGCAGCATTTAATAAGTGAGTAGCTGTATGATATTTAGTTTCCATCTCTCCGGTTGAAGCTAGTCCTCCTTTAAATTTATCTCCAGAATTGCTTCTAGATAATTCTTGATGTTGATGGAATTTTTCTTTAAATCCTTCATAATCTACTTCTATACCTTTTTCCTTGGATAATTCCATAGTCAATTCTATTGGAAAACCATAAGTATCATATAATCTAAAAGCATCATCTTTATTCATTTTAGAGTCATGAATATTTCTTACTATTTTTTCAAATTCTCTTAATCCTTTTTCTAGAGTACGATTAAATTTTATTTTTTCATTTTTTAATACTTCTAAAACTACTTCTTTATTTTGTTCTAATTCTGGATAGTAATCTTTGTATTTATTAATTATATCTAAGGCTATTAATTCTTCCCAATTAGAATTAATATCTATATTTAATTTCTTAGCGTGTCTTATAGCTCTTCTTATTAATCTTCTTAAAATATATCCAGCATCTGTATTACTAGGTTTAATTCCCGAATTATCTGCTGATATAAATACAGAGGTTCTAATATGATCTGCTATAATACGCATACTTTCTTCATTACCTTCATATGGTAGTCCTGAAATATCTTCAATTAATTTAATAGTACTAATCCAAATACTAGATAAATAGTTATCTTGTTTATTTTCCAAAACAGATACTACTCTTTCTACTCCCATACCAGTATCAACATTCTTTTTAGGTAATTCCGTTATATTTCCATCTTTATCTTTATAAAATTCCATAAAAACGTTATTCCATATTTCTACATAACGATGGTCTTCTGGATCAAATATTTCTGGTATTTCATCATTACTACGGAAATAGAATATTTCTGTATCGGAACCACATGGTCCAGTTTCACCGGCTATCCAGAAATTATCTTCTTCTGTTTTAGCTATTTTATTTGGGCTAATACCTAAATTTAACCAAGTATTATAAGAAACTTTATCTTCTGGTATTAAATCATTTCCTTTAAATATAGTTACAGCTAATTTCTTAGGATCTAGCTTTAGTACTTTAGTTAAAAATTCATAACTATAATTAATACTCTCTTCTTTAAAATAGTCTCCAAGTGACCAGTTACCTAACATTTCAAAAAATGTATGATGATAAGAGTCTCCAATATTATCCAAATCATTAGTTCTAATACATTTTTGATAATCACATAATCTAGTTCCATATGGATGAGATTGTCCCATTAAATATGGTATTAATGGTTGCATACCTGCCGTATTAAATAATACACTAGGATCATTTTCTGGTATTACTGGAGCACTAGGTATTTGTTTATGTCCATTCTTAACAAAATAATCAATATATAAATCTTTTAAATTCATGCTTTCACATCCAATCAATTAAGATTATATCATAAAAATATATATTTTACATCTATTTTGTTACCAATTAGGTAACACATGTCATTTAATAATTGACTTTTTATTATTTACTCTATTATAATTACATAAGAGTATTCAAAGTAATTAGTGTCTACCTCTTTTCTATAATATGTAGAAAGGGGGTGATAGAATTGAAGAAACGGGAATATCATATTCTAGTTTTAAAATATGTATCTATCATTTTATCACTCTTATTAGCAATAATAATAGTAATAAAAAAATGACACTAGTTTTTAACTAATGTCTCAACCTATTTTTTGAGGTAGACATTCAATTACTTGAATGCTCTCTTTTTTATTATATGAGAATTCTCTCCTCAAATACATTATACAATAATTTTTATTAATTATCAAGTAATTTAAATGACAAGATAATTTTTTATGATCTCGAATAATGCTGATGAATGTCAGCATCACCATAAATTGCTGGATTAATTTCAAAATATTCCCCTTTTTTGCGCATTTTTACTTTGCATATAGCTTTATCACCTTGAGGAGAATTCTTTTTTATTTGTTTTACTATATAAGGATTGATGGAAAAGTGTCCATGAATAAACTCTATATCTTTTTTATCATATTTTTTCCCATCTCTGTCTGGATCTGTCATAGCCATTTGTTTACTAGCTACTGTATATTCAAGAGGTATCATACTGATTTTTCCACCATATAAATCAATTGTTCTAGAAAATGTTTGTAAATTACTATTTTGAAGAATTATAGTATCAAATAATGCATAGTCTGGATTATTAGTTTGGCTTTCTTCTACATTAAAGCTTTTCCCTCTTATCTCTGTAGGAGAAATAACAGGTGAAAAAGAATAAGGATCTTTTGTATTTAATTTTGAATTTGTCATTTCTTCATAGATTGGAAATACTGATATATCTACTCCAAATAGTTTCCCTTTAAATCCATAATCTTCTGAAGAACAAGAATCTACTAAGTCTTTCGAATCTGATACCATATTGAAATACCATTTATCACATAAAGTATTTCTAAGATATGCCATATAGTTACTAGAAATATACATATCTACGTCTCCAAATTTTCTTGGCGCTTCTTTGGCATCCGCTAAAATATAAGGAACCGTTCCACCATATAGAATTATTTTTCTTAATAGTTCATTGGAAATTAATTCTGATTTCATTAAAAATTTATAAAAATCTCTAATTTCTTTTAACTCATGTGTTTTTTCTTTTCTTTCCATATTATACCTCCTAAATTAATTATGATGGATAGTGACGGTTTTGAGTAACAAAATTTCTATAAGACTCTGGGCTCATTTCATCTATTTCGTAGTTCCTCTTTAATCTGTATACTTTTGTTATACCATATTCTGGTATATTATTCATATAATGTTCTACTAATCCTTCATCAATACCTAGTAATTTTCTATGATCATTTATAAATTCTAAATCGACTAAATCACTTTCTTCTCTCAATTTAAATCCATGTTCTATAGCACTTTGTTTACTAGCTATTGTATATTCGAGTGGTGCTACACCTATTGTGCCTCCACATATTTTTACTAAATGAGAGAACGATTGAATTGGTGTATCATGAGTAATTATAGTATTAAGTAAGAATTTGTTTTCCCCACGGTTTTCTCCGATACGGAAACTTTTTCCACATATATCCATTCTTTCTGGTATATTATATGAGCCTTTAGTCCATTGATATATTGGAAATACAGAAATATTTACTCCAAATAATTTTCCTTTAAATCCATAATCTTGATATTTATAACTATCATCTTTAATTCTATAATCTTTGGTTATAGGTATATATCTTGTTTCTTTAGGCCATGGTGTATTCCAATAATTGGTTAATTGTACGAATCTAGTCAAATCTAGCGAATCATATGTTTTAGTAAAATAGGACTTATACATTATGTAATTGCGAAATTTCCACATATTCTCTATTGGAATAAATATATCTACATCACCAAATTTTCTTGGTGCTTTTCTAGCATCTGTCAATAAATAAGGTACTGTCCCACCATAAAGAATCATTTTTTCTAATATGTTATCAGGTATATATCTCATTAAATCCTTATAAAAATGTCTAATAGCGTATAAATCATATAATTTTTCACTTTTTGGTTTATAGTTTTCATCAGTTAATACTTGATGAAAGTTACCACATGCACCTGGAAAATAATTTGAATCACTCTTATGAGTTTCATATATTGCCTGAAGTTGTCTTTTTCTTTCATTATATTCTTGTTCAAATTCAGCCATTCTAGCGTTTTCCATTTCAGTATGGCGTTTAGCCATTTTAAATGATTCTCCTACGGTAGCTTTCCTACAATTTTCTGGAACTACATTTTCAAAGAATGGATTTTGAAATCTGTCTTTTTCATAGCAGCACTGTTCAGGAGCCACCAATTCAAGTCGATTTCTATCATTAAAATCCATACCATATTGTTTTAGAACACTCCACTTATCTGTCGTTGATGTAAAATCAAATTCTAAATTTGGTATATAAAAACTATATATATGTTTATTATCAATGCAATCAGAATCATATTGACTTCCAATTACTATTACATTTTCGAAGATTTCTTCATAAATTGGTCTTCTAACACTATCTTTTGTTGCCTTATAGCAGTTATTTTCTAAAAAGTTTTCTAATACTCTCCTAGCTTCTTCACTGTATTGTTCAATATCTTTAATTCTTATTGCTAATCTTTCACCAGGATTGTATTTTTCTAGTCCAAAAAGCCTATCTCTAGAAGCAAGTTTTTTTGTTACTATATAGTATTCATAATCATCAATGTTTACTCTTCCACATATTACTTCTTTAGTCATATTATCCCCCTAAATTTAAAAAAAGTAATATCTATTATATATTACTTTTTATATTTTGTATAGTTTTTTTACAATAAAAAAAAGATTTTTAATCTTTTTTATCTACTAAAACGGTTTTTAATATTAATCCTAAGCCAACTGCTGATAAGATAAATATTAATAAATATTCAAATAATGTAGATGATACCCAATTTATTTGAATACTCATTATTATAGATACTACTATTATTATACTTCCTAACATACATAACCATTTAGCTAGTCTTGATTTAGTATTCATAACATACCATACTATACCAATTATTAATGGAATAGTAACAACACCGGATGCTACATGAAATGAACCAATAGTAAATCCAGCAAACCAACCAGAATATACTCTTACACGCATTGATAACATAAATAATCCAATTGATAATAATATGATACCAATGACAAATTCTCTCATTTCATTTTGTTTAACTAATTTTTCCTTATTATTATTCATAATTACCTCCTATTATTTCACTTATTTTATCTACTACTTCATCTATTGTCATATTAGTAGTATCAATATATATTTGTTCATCTGTTCTAATCAATGAACCCACTTCTTTATGCATATCATTATAGTCTCTTGCTTTAATATTTTCTATTACTTCTTCATAAGTCATTGGAATATTTTTTTCAAGACACTCTTTATATCTTCGATTAGCTCTTTCTTCAACTGATGCATCTAAATATATTTTATATTTTGCATTAGGAAGTACTACTGTTGTGATATCTCTTCCTTCCATAATTGCATCATTTGATGAAGCTATATTTCTTTGAATATCCACCATATATTCTCTTACCTTAGGTATACCTGATACTGGAGATACGATATTAGTAACTTCTTTACTTCTAATCTCTTTGGTTACATCTTCTCCATCTAAGTATACTTTTCCATCTTGTGTTAATTCGATATTAATATCTCTAGCTAATTCTATTAATTTTTCTTTATCTTCTAATTTAATATTATTTCTTAATGCTTTTAAGGCAACACATCTATAAGTAGCTCCAGTATCTACATATACTAAATTAAATTTATCAGCTATTAATTTAGCTACTGTTCCTTTACCTGACCCTGCTGGTCCATCTATGGCTATTTGCATAAATATTACTTCCTTTCTCAAAAAAGATTATCTCTTTATGAAATAATCTTACATATATTTATTCATTTGTTTCATCATTTGATTAACTTGTTTTTGAGATGGAGTTCTTCCCATTCCACTCATCATAGCTTTAATCATTTGTTCATTAATTGGAGGATTTTTCTTTAAATATTTCTTCATGAAATGTTTAGCTAGAAAGAATCCAATTAAAAGTCCAGCAATTAATCCAATTACTAAATATAATATATCTTTCCACATATTTATTTCCTTCTTTCTTGTGTTTATTATACTAGAATATTATTCTTTTGTCTATCTTTAATTAATTTATCTAAGAAGAAATATTCTATGTTTTTAAAATCACAGATAAAAACATTTTTATCATGATTATATATATCTAATAGAAAGTCATTATCTAAATTATTAGTCTTTAATATTAAACACGTTCTATTAACTACCAATTTACTTCCATTAAGTTTATGGATATTATCTATGTATTTATAATCTAATTTATCTTTATTTTTAGTAATAATATATTCATTTAAACTATATTTATTAAAATCAGAAGCTATTTCTTTATAATATTTATAAGATAATTTTATATCATAGTCTTTTGCATAATATAACTCTTCAATTAACTTATATAGTTTATATGGAAATCTTTTGTAAAAATAAGAGAAATATTTATTAATTTTAAATATATAGTAAGTATTCATTATATCACCTAGTATATAATAAATCCTTACTATAGTATTTTATGTCGAATTATATACTATCTTTAATTCTTATTATAAGTGATGGTATGTCTAGTTCATAATCTAATAGTAATTCATCCATACTTCCGTCTTTGACATAATCACTTATGTTGATAATATCTTCTTTATCTTTAACTAATCTATAGATACTAGGATCATTAGAGAATTCTACAAACATTCTTTTATATCCTTTAGGTAATACTTGATTTTGATAATGTTTATCATTTTTTATGAAGGCATCTATATTTGGCATAGATACGATTCTTGCTTCGATAAAATTCTTTAGTAATTCTTTTTTTAATTTCATAGCAAGTGATACTTCACTACCAGATGCTATTAATATTAAGTCTAGTTTATTTTTTACTTCACTAATAACATATCCACCTTCAGATACTTCTCCGATACTAGTAAATTTATATTGATCAGATACTTTATCTGATAATATTAATACTGATGGTTTATTGCTTCCTAATATTAAATTCCAACATCCTAACAATTCTTTATGATCACAAGGCCTATATACATTTAAATTAGGTATACTTCTTAATATAGATAACTCCATAACTGGTTTATTTATTGAACCAGGTAGATTATTCATAAATGTATCATGAGTGAATATATAAGTTACTGGTAAGTTCATCATAGCAGATGATTCAATACTAGATAACATTTTAGGTAATGTACTTAAGTATCCTGATGTGAATACTCTTATATTAGAACTTGCTATACCTAATGATATTGAAGACATAGCATTTTCTTTAGAATGAGTTAAGATATTCTTACCTATATAATTATCACTACTAAAGTCACCTTTATTCTTTAAATAGCATTTAGTCTTTTTAACTTGTGAGTTAGCTATTCCTAAGAAATGTGGTAAGAATGATGATATAACATTCATTATTTGATAGTTAATATCAATTAATGGTTTATCAATAAATAATTTTTCTATATCTACTAGAGTATCTACTTTTAAAGTAATCTTTTCATTATTTATTAAATCATTTAATTTTTCTACTTCATCTTCTTTTAATTCATGGGATATAGTTTCATAATCACTATACCATTCAGCATAATTATCACTATTTCTATCTTTAGTTTCAGAAATAGATTCTCTTACAAAAGACTCTGTAACATAGTATTCTGAAGGTATTTCTAAGTATTCTTTCATACTAGATAATTCTTCTTTAGTTAGTTTATCGTTACTCTTATCGTGTATTTCATAAATAGAATCTTTTTTAATATTTGTATTTAATATAATTAAAGCGGGTTTAGTACTTTTATTAGCATTATCTAAGGCTTTATCTATTTCAGATAAATTTTCATTATTTTTAACATTAAAAACATTCCAATCTAAACTTAAAAATAAGTCTGTTATTTTGCCATTATCATCATGACCAATACTATCATAGATAAGAATTAGATTATCTAATTTATATAATCCTGCTTGAGTGATTGCTTCATATGTAATACCTTCAGTTAAGTCATTATGGCTACATAAACAGTAAGTATTGTAATTAAATAATTCTACCTTCTTAGTATTGTAAGTATCTCCTAAATACTTAGAAGCCATAGCACTACCTACAGCAAAGGCAATACCTTCTCCATCTCTTGTTACGGTATTCTCTATCATTCTATCTAAGTTATATTCTGGATATGTTGGTAACATAGAATTTAAACTACCATAACTCTTTAATTCATCTAGAGTAAATGTTTCACTTGTAGCGTACATAGTAGCATACATTAAGGCACTTACTTTAGGAGTAGATAATATAAATCTATCACGATTAATCCATCTTGGTTTATCCATATCGTATACTAAATTATTTTTAAATAAAGTATACATAAATGGAGCACTACTAATTAACATATTAGAGTATTCTAAATTAGCATTATTCACCATATCTAGAGATAGTCCTCTAATTTCATCAATCATTCTCTCTTCACTAAATTTTAGATTTTTTTTAGCCATAACAAAACCTACTTTCCATAATAATTATACACTATTATTTTATTTTTTGCCATAATTTTACATAAATTACTGTATAATAACAAAAAAAGTCACCTATCTGGTAACTATTTTTCGTTTTTAACTGATAATTTTTGTTCTCCTTTATAAAATCCACATTTAGGACATATTCTATGTAGTCTAATCATTTCTCCACAATTAGAACATTTTACTAAACCGTTAGCTTCGATTTTATAATGAGTTCTTCTCATATTCTTTCTAGTTTTACTTACTTTTCTAAATGGAACTGCCATATTTATTCTCCTTCCTTTTTATCTAATATGTCTTTTAAATCTTTGAATGGATTATTATTAGCACTATGTTCTTTTTCATAGATACTTTCTGATATTACTCTCCATCCATTACCAGATATATTTACTTCCTCCCTGTGACTACGCACCATTGAAGGAATTTCCATTAATATATTTTGCCATAAAATTTCACTAATATCAAGTATTTTTTCATTTTTTTCTATTATTTCTTCAATATCTGTATTTATTTTAACATCTGTACTTTCTAAAGTTAAGTCATCTGGCATTACTAAATATCCAGATATATTACCAGATATAAATAATTTATCTTCTTCATTCAGTGATATACTACCATTAAATATTAAATCATGAATACTATATATATTATTATCTTTTAATAAATTATCATCTAGCTTTATTTCTTCATTAACTTTTATTTCTTCAACATAACCATTAATTAATTTACTAATATCTATTTGCATATTATTCCTCTATTCTATCAAAAGTTATTTTACCTAAATATCCTTCTTTTAAATCTTTTATTACTGTATTATATACTCTATCATAATCAGTTTCTTTATTTCTAATAGCTCCGATTTTTTTACCAATAGAATCTAATACAGTAACTAAATCACTAGTATCAGTTAGATTATATCTTTTAGTAATATTTTCTGGATACAATTTTAGAAGCGCATTAATAATATATATTGCTAAGTCTTCATTGTCAAGTATTTCTTCTTTAATTGATGACATAGATGCTAAATTATAAGCTATCTTTTGATCATCTAATCTAGGCCAGAATATTCCTGGTGTATCTAATAATTCTATATTCTTATTCGTCCTAATCCATTCTAATTTTTTAGTAACTCCTGGTCTATTACCTACATTAGTAGCCTTCTTATGAACTAGTCTATTTATAAAAGTGCTTTTTCCTGCATTAGGTATACCTAGTACTAATGCTCTAGGTACTCTTTTAGCAAGTCCTTTGCTTTCTCTTTTAGAATTAATATCTTTTAATAATTTATTGGTTTCATTAAATACTATATTCATATCAGGATTATTTACCGGCCCCTCGCCAATGGCGGCGTCCAGGGCGCACAGCAGGTCCTTCGCGTCC